>CAPYQR010000202.1:0-1240 GCA_948742005.1 uncultured bacterium | reverse complement strand
TTTCCGCGATTTATCCGATTACGCCATCTTCTACAATGGGCGAATGGATTGATGAATGGTCATCTCAGGGAAAGAAAAATATTTGGGATAAAGAAGTAAAAGTTGCCGAAATGCAATCAGAAGCAGGCGCGGCCGGTGCGGTTCATGGTTCTTTGGCTGCAGGTGCTTTGACTTCTACATATACTGCCTCTCAAGGTTTATTGTTAATGATTCCTGTTATGCACAAAATCGCAGGCGAAATGATTCCGTCTGTTATTCATGTTGCGGCGCGTGCGCTAGCTGCTCAATCATTATCGATTTTCGGCGACCATACTGACGTTATGGGCTGCCGTAATACAGGCTACGCGATGCTTGCCGCTAATTCGGTTCAAGAAGAAATGGATTTGGCGCTTGTTGCGCATCTTGCAACTTATAAAGCAAAAGTTCCTTTCTTGCAATTCTTCGATGGCTTCAGAACATCTCATGAAATCCACAAAATTGAAGAAATTTCCTACGATGAGATAAAAAGCTTGGTTGAACCGAAATACATTGAAGAATTTAAGCAAAGAGCGCTTCGTCCCGAAAAACCGATTTCAAAAGTCGGCGCACAAAACACAGATGTTTATTTCCAGGGAAGAGAAACTGTAAACAAGTACTACAACGCAGTTCCTGATATTGTTCAAGAATACATGGATAAAGTTGCGCGCATTACAGGACGTCAATATCACCCGTTTGACTACGTTGGCGCGCCTGATGCTACGGATATTATTGTTGCAATGGGCTCAGGATGCGAAACAATTGAAGAAACAATCGAATACTTAAATTCAACAAGAGGAGCAAAATACGGTCTTGTAAAAGTAAGATTGTATCGTCCGTTTGACATTAAACGTTTTAATGAAGCGTTGCCAAAGACAACAAAAAGAATTGCTGTTTTAGACAGAACAAAAGAACCCGGTTCAATCGGCGAACCTTTATATTTAGACGTTGTTGCAGCGCTTGAGGATAAAACAATTCAAGTTATCGGCGGAAGATACGGATTATCTTCTAAAGAATTTACCCCCTCTATGGTTTTAGCTGTTTATAAACATCTTGAAAACAACGGTTTCCATAACTTTACAGTTGGAATTAATGATGATGTTACAAATACATCAATAAAAATTGATGAAACAATTGTAACAGAACCTTCTGGAACTACAAATTGCATGTTCTGGGGTCTTGGAAGTGATGGAACAGTAGGCGCTAATAAAAATTCAATCAAAAT
>CAPYQR010000201.1 GCA_948742005.1 uncultured bacterium | reverse complement strand
TCATAGCTGTCATCTTTAAAATAATGAATTTCAAGACCGTAAGAGTCAGCTTGCAGTGTTGAATTTGTGTGAATACTTACAAAAATATCAGGCTCAAGCTCGTTTGAATAATTTGTTCTATCTTCCAAAGACAATGTTTTATCACTTGAGCGAGTCATGTAGGTATAGATATTTTTTTGTTTTAATTTTTCTTCAACCAAAAGCGCAACGGCAAGATTCTGGTTTTTTTCATGGACTCCGCCGCCTATTGCACCGCTGTCCAAACCGCCATGCCCCGGGTCGATTACAACTTTTTTCATTGTACTTATTTGAGATTTTCTTTTTGATGGGCGCGGAGGCTCTTTTTTTTCTTTTTCTTTATCTTTCTTTGGAATAAAAATAATATCTTCTTCATTCACCTTGTTATCAAGTTTTGTAGGTTTAGAAGAGAGGATTATTACTTCGTTTTCATTAATTTTTTGTACCGGATTAGTAGTTTGTTGAACATTTTGAGGATAATTCACCTGTAAATTTTGTTCGTTGCTTGCAATTGTAATTGAATCTTGTTTTATTTGCGACAAAGGCTTTTCTTTAAAGCAAAGTTTAATTGACTTTGCATTACTTTCAACATTTGCATAAGCAAAATTCAACTCGTTTAACGGAACAATAAAACGCGTTTTATCAGGCGAAATTTTAAGTGCTTTTACTTTAATGTTTGTATTTTTTAAAGCGCTGTTAAAGGCTTGTTGATTAAAATCCGATAAATTATAAATATCTAAATAAAAATTACCATCCAATTCAAAAGCATCATAAACAGCGCTTTTTAAAAAAGATAAATCAAAAAGCCAATAACCGTTTTGCGTTTTTGTAAAATTATACCCGACAGGACTTGTTGCAGATGATGCAATATTGTGATTTAAAACATAGGTTCGATGCGAAATATAAAGGCTTTGACCATCTGAAGATAAAATAAAGCGATAATCCCTTAAAGAGCTTCCGTTAAGTTCCAATTTAACTCTTTTTGAATTAAAAGTGCTTAAAGTCAAAGTTGTCTTTGAATCATTTAAAAGATTGCGGCTTGAGGGAATGTTAAATGTTTTATTTTCATATTTTTTAGACAACGATGCGCTGTCTAAATACAGAACCGCCTTTGTATTGTCCGCATTATATTGTGGACGGATAAGAGAAATTGAGCCAATTCCTTTTAATAATAATCCGTCTGAATTTTGATTAATTTGACCCAAATAATATTTATTTTGAAGATTTGCCTTGTTTTCTTTTGTTTCATTGTTATTATTATAAACAATACTTAAAGATGTATTTTGTGCTCTAACGCTTGAATCCATATCTCCTTGCGGGGTGTAGAATTTATATTGATGTGAATTGGTAATTATTGCGCCATTTATATATTTAACAATTATATCGCTTCCGTTTGAAAAAACTTTAAATTTTGATAAATCACTTGAAGAATTAACGCTGAAAACTGCACGGACAACATCAGGAGAAGCGCTGAACTGTGATAATACAATTTCTTTGATTGTATTTGAATTTTTAATTTTATATGTTCTTGAAGCACCGTTTAACTTTGCATTTGGAATATCCACAACAAAACGATAAGGATTCGTCAAGGTAAAAGTTGTTAAATTATTTATTAAATGTGTAGATGTGTTTGTATTTGCGCTCGGAATAGGAACATAAGTTGAAGTTTGAGTTGTTTTATAACTTCCCTGACCATTAATTAAAACAAATTTGTCCGAATTATCGATTAATAAACCGTTAACCCTATATTCAGCAGCACAAAAGGCATTTTGAACAAAAAATGCGCAAAAAAGAAATATTAAAATTACAAATCTTAATAAAAACAATTGTTTTCCTCTTATTATATTTTAACATTAAGTCAAAATAAATAACTAAATCAGATTGCTGAATTTTCAAACCGCAAATTTTATTATTTACTTGCTTTATAATTGTATAATAATTTTTATAATACAAAATAAAAAAGGAAACAATATGCAAATCAGCAAAATTAGCCAATTAAGCAATAAACGGATTAGCAATATATTGAATTTTAAAAATAATTTATTAAACACACAAAACCAATTAAAATTGCAGCCTCAAGCGCAATTACAGCAAGAAACAACCGCTAACCCGAACTTAAAACCTAAGCTTAATCTGAAAAAGCTGTTATTTGATGCAGCAATAGTATTTGCGCTGACAACATTGATTATAAACTTAATAAAAGGCAAAAACAAAACAGCAAGCGGGGTTAAAACTTTTATTGATAAAAATGAGAATAAAATAAAAAACATTAAACTTGAAAAAGGAAAGGCAATTTTGCCCGATGGTTCAGGATTTAGCGGCACAATGGAAACAATTAACAAACAGGGCGATAAATTTAAATTTTTCTATGAAAAAGGAAATTTAACCGACTCATACAAAAACGACTGCGTGTTTAAAACTTATAGAAAACCGCTAATCATCCCTCAAGACGTTGATTCAAGCATCAAAATAACAGAATATTCTCAATCAAAAGATAAGAAAAATGTTTTTGAAATCATGCACTCAAACACAAAATTAAAAAGATTTGAAAAAAAAGGCTCATATACGCTTGGGTTAGACAATCAAGGGAGAATAAAAACAAAAGATGTTTTTGATAATGATTTCAAAAAAAGTTATTCATTTGTAAGTTATAAAGAATCTGATAAATCTCTTAATGCGCGTGACGTTGAAAAGAAAGCAAGAAAAATTAATATTTTTGATAAAAACAATAACTGCATAAAAAAATACTTAAAAAAGGATGACGAAATTTTTATCAAAGACACAAAAACAAACACTTTTACAACAATTTCTTTTTCAAACACCGAAAC
>CAPYQR010000200.1 GCA_948742005.1 uncultured bacterium | reverse complement strand
AACTTTTGGCTGAGCAGACTGAACAGTCAAGCTGTTAACATTATTTTTGATTAAATAAAATGCAAGGAATAATAAAATTACACCAATAATAATTGATGCAACAGCATCAGGAATATAGGCAAATTCTTTTGCAACAAGATATTTTGCACAAGTTAAAGCAAAAAATGCGATTAAAACACCCAAAAAAGCCGCCGTATCTTCATACCATACAAATTTTGTCGTTGGAGATTGGATTCTTCTAATGTTTCTTAAAGAAATAAAAAACCTTTTTAAAGGATTATTTTCAATTATCTGCAATTCAGCCATAACTGCGTTTGTAGCGCTTGTAACCGCCCACCCTTCAAAAAACAAACTGCACACAAGCGCAATTGCAACAAAATTATAATTTTTTAATAAATCTGTAATGTCATGCTGATTAACAAGTTTATCAAAACCGTTATACAAAGCAACAAACGTACCCAAAAGCATTAAAAGTGCCGCAAACATCGCCCAAATATTCGCTTCCAGACCATAACCGAAAGGATGTTCACTGTCTGCAGGACGAGAACCTCTTTTTATCCCGACCATTAAACAAATACTGTTAAATGAATCAACACAGCTGTGAATTGCTTCTGCAAGCATCGCAGAAGATTTTGTGAAAGCAAAACAGATAAATTTAACCAGGGCAATTCCAATATTTGCAATAAATGCACGAATTACCGCTTTAAGTTTAGTATTATCTATCCTTTTGTTTTCATTTAGTTCAATTATACTGTTATCGTCTGAAATATCTATATTCTGTCGAGAAGATGACATTTTATTTTTACCTTATTTATAATTATTAATTCAAATTAATGAATATATAATATACTTAAAAAATAATTTTTGCAATTTATTTATAACTTTAAGTTTACCTGTAATTTTTTTATAGTAAAATAAAAAAATAAACATGCTTTTAAATGGTTAGAAGTTGAGGAATGGCTGATTTAAATACAAATAATTCAATAAACAAAAAAGAAAAAGAAACCTGGGATAATTTTATTACAATTCTAAAAAATAAACTTCCCATGCCTGTTTGGGTTGATTCGCTTCAATATTCAATTCCTTTTTTTGAAAATATTGATGAGTTATTCTTAATCAAAAGCAACCAGAGCTTTGCAATCAATTTTTTGCAAAATAAACATTTAAAAGAAGTTGAAGAAGCATTTTTAGAAGCTGCAGGCTTTAAAAGAAGTGTCAGATTTGTTTTTGACGAAACAATTAAACCCAAGAAAAAACCAAAACTGACCACAGAACAAAAAGAGCATCAAGAAACCGCGCAAAAAATGGAAAATTTGGCGCAAATGCACTCTTTTTGCGGATTAAATTTAAAATACACTTTTGAAAACTTCGTTGAGGGCGAAAATTCTAAATTTGCTTATAGAATCGCACAAATGATTGCAGAAATGCCCGGACAAAAATACAACCCGTTATTTATCTCAGGCACTGTTGGATTAGGCAAAACACATTTAATGCAAGCAATAGGACATAAAATTTTAAGAAATTTTCCTAATTTAAAAATCCGCTACACAAAAGCAGAAGAATTCGGAAATAAACTGATAGAAACCTTAAATACTTGCAAAAATGCCTCTGATTTAAATGAAAAAATGAAAAAATTCCGCGACATGCACAGATGCGTTGATGTTTTATTAATTGATGATATTCAATGGATAGAGGGCAAAAAAAGAACAGAAGAAGAAATTTTTAACACATTTGATGCACTCTACCATGCAGGAAAACAAATCGTCTTTGCCTCCGACCGTCCTTTGAGCGCATTTGAACTAATACCTGACAGGTTAAGAAGCAGGTTTGAGTGGGGGATTGAGGCAAATATTAAAATCCCGTCTCTTGAAACAAGGATGGAAATAGTAAAACGTCATGCTATTTTGTCTAATTTTCCAATATCAGATGATGCCGCGCTTTTTTTAGCCAAAGAATTTAACACAAATATCAGAGAACTCGAAGGGGCTTATAACAAAGCAAGCGCAATTGCTTCAATCGAGGGTGTTGAATTAAATGTTGAAAATATTAAAGAATTTTTAGATTTAAAAACCAAAAAGAAAAAAATAACACTTGAAAATGTGCTTGAAACCTGTTCAAAATATTTTAACGTTGAAAAAGAAGAAATTTTATCAACCGCAAGAGCAAAAGAAGTAGTAAATGCCAGGAAATATGCGATTTATTTTTCAAGAGAAATTTTAGAATTAAGTTATCCCGCGCTTGCTAAGGAATTCAGGAAAAATCACACAACGATTATGTATCAGTATGATAAATTAAAAGACGAAATCAAAACAAACAAAGCAATGCAAATAATTTCGGATGAATTAAGCGAGCTTATTAAAAAATAGCAATATATTGCCATTTTTAAACAAAATAGTATAATTTTATATATGAACTTACTTTTAATATTAGGATTAGTATTATTTGTTGCAATAATCATCTGGATTTACATCCTTTTTATTATGAATGCAACAAGCACAAAAGAAGAAACAAAAGAAACCGAACCGATTACGCTAAATAATTCCAATGTTCTGCCAAGATGCCGCCAGCTTTTTGAACAAGGGCTTCACAGCGAACTTCAAAGATACGCACAGCGAGAACTAGCCAAAAACTATGGAAATGTTGAATTAAGAAAAATTTTAGCAAAATCTTTAATGGCTTCAGGCAATGAACAAATGGCAATCATGCACTACGAAGCGATTTTATCCGTTGCGCCTTATGACATTGAAACACAGGAATTATTGGCACAATATTATTGTGAAAACGGTCCGAAAAACAGAGCAATTGAACTTTACGAGCAGATAATGCTTTATGATAACGGAAATGTCAATGCTGTTGAA
>CAPYQR010000199.1 GCA_948742005.1 uncultured bacterium | reverse complement strand
CCTTTAGACAGTTATATTGAATCTACAAGATTTTCTCATCATAAATTAAAAATAGGAACATTTCGACCCAACCTGGGCTATGAGGGTTCAATGGCGTTGTTTTTAATACCTCTTTTGTCTAAATCTCAAATAGCAAGAAACCTAAGCGATGCAAGAAAAACAGGGTTGAGCCTAAAAGGAGAATATAAATATGCCGATTATTACATTGAGGGCTTTGATTCAACCACAAAATATTCAAATTTTAAAGATGGAGCAGAAGCAAACCTCTGGGTTGATTTAAAACCTCTTGAAAAGAAAAAAGAGCGTTTTGGAAACCTGAAAATCGGCGGAGGCTATCAAGCAGGAAAACGCGATTCGATTAATTATAACGTTATAAGTTCTGCGCTTCAAAACGATTATAAAAACCTCCGGCTAAATTGCGAATATGCTCTTTCAAACGGTTCTAACGGCGCAGACGGTTTAACGGATAAAAAAAGAGAAGGCTATAACATAACTCTTAGCTATAAACCGATTGAAAAGCTGGAATTATTATTAAGATATGATGATTTTGACAATGACAGACAAATCAAAAACAACAATACAAAAGAATACACAGCAGGCTTTAACTATTTTATATTTAAAGAAGCTGTTGTTTTGATGGTCAATTATTCATTTCTGCAAAACCAAGTTCTAGACGACTCTCACAGATTCATAATCGGACTACAACTATTAATTTAAAAAGATTCTCAAATTTTGTTAAACAAAAAAAATGTGTTAATATATCAATTATCCTTAAAATGAAAAAATTTATCAAAATATCTTTAATTTTACTTCTTTTTTCGCAATTTTCTTTAGCGGAAAATTTAAACTACGCAAAGCAGGATGAAATCTTGAACGAAGAATTTTTTGAACAACCTGTTTTACTTGAAGAGGATGAAAAACCAAAAGAAGAAAACGAAAATAATGGAAAATTCCTCGAAACAAAATTAAAATCCAAAGATATATTAAAAGGAATAATTGAAAAAGACTATAATCTAAACAGCCCGTTTGGAATGTTTCAGGAGCAATTAACGCTTAAATTTGAAAAAGGCCCGATAAAAGAACATTGGTCTGAATTGATGATGATTCATAATTTCAGCGAAAATATTGATTCAAAAAAAGGTTCAAATTTTAATTATGGAATTGTGCCGATTAATTTCGGGCTTTTTGGCAAATTCCGCTCCGAAAAAGAAAAATATTTTATAGTTATGGATGCAACACCTGACAATCATAATAATTTTATGAAAAGTTTGGTGCTTGATGCATGGGTTGAATCAGACAGGATTCCTAATCACAAAATAAAAGTCGGTAAGTTCCGTCCTATGGTCGGATACGAGGGCAACAGGAGTAATTTTCTAGTTCCTTTTTCATCCAAATCACAAATAGCACGGCACTTTAGCAATGCAAGAAAAACAGGGGTTTCAATCAGCGGAGATTTTAAATATTTTGATTATTCGCTTGAGGGTTTTAATTCAGATATTCAATATGAAGATTTTTTACCGGGTGTCGAGGGGGTGATTTGGGGAGATATTAAACCGCTTGCAAATGTAAAAGAAAAATACGGAAATCTTAAAATAGGTGGAGGCTATCAAGCAGGCAGGAGAAATTCTCAAAATTATAACGTATCAAGTGCAGGTTTAAAATACGATTATAAAAAATTCTCGCTTGTATCTGAACTTGCTTATGCAGACGGCTCTAACGGAACAACGGGCTTAACAAATACAAAACGTTTTGGTTATAATGTTACTTTAGCTTATAAATTAACAAAAAAATTAGAATTATTATTAAGATATGATGATTTTGACAATGATACAAAAATAAAAAATAACAATACAAAAGAATACACAGCAGGCTTTAACTATTATATCCTTGGTCAAACCTTAAGATTAATCGGAAATTATGTTTATTCAAAAAAAGACGGCGGGGATGACAGTCATAAAATAATTCTTGGAACTCAAATTGCATTTTAAAAATTAAAATGAAAAAATTTTGGTCTTGAATAAAAATCCAAGACCAAAATCAAAACAATATTTAAAATAAATTAAATCATATCCGAAACAATATTTTTTACATTTGCATCAGATTTAAAAGCATTGTATTCTTTTTTAATGTTTTTAATAAAGTTTTTTGTTGAAGTAAAAGGCGGAACGCCATTATACTTTGCAACGTTACCGGGACCTGCGTTATATGCTGCAAGCGCTAAATCCATTGAACCATATTTATTATAAAGCATTTTATAATATTTCAATCCACCCTCAACATTTTCTCTTGCTACATAAGGGTTAACGCCTAATTTTTTAGCAGTTGACGGTGTCAGTTGGAAAAGTCCGATTGCTCCACCGGGGCTTTTAACGCCTGCATTAAAATTTGATTCAATTTTGGCAATACTTAATGCTATAAATGGGTCAACACCCAATTTTTGTGCTGTTTGGACAATTAGTTTCTTTGTACTGTCCTGGGGCGATTCAGCGCTATAGGCTGTGTTAGCTGCGAACAGGGAAATGCAAAGCAGGACTAACAAAGTTTCTACTAGCTTTTTCGTCATAAATAATATATCCTCATTTTTCTATTAACCGGGTAAAAAACTTGTCATCAATTAAGATTAAAGTCACACACCCAAAGTTCAAATTTACTATAGCACAAACAAATATATTTTGCAACTTTTAGAGGATGACAAAGCACAAAAACCCTCTGTTTAAAGGCATTTTTAGGTACGACAAAAATAGTACTTTATCAAAATATTTTAACCCTTGCCAATTTCTTCTGCTTTTGTTAAAATTTTATTATTGAATTGGAGAACTGGCCGAGTGGCTGAAGGCGGCACCCTGCTAAGGTGTTATGT
>CAPYQR010000198.1 GCA_948742005.1 uncultured bacterium | reverse complement strand
TAACCAGTATTCAGCACTTTTAAAAAACGCCCAGCAGGAGCTTGATAGGGCAAACGCGCTTGTTAAAGAAGATTTAATCAGCCGCTCGGATGCTGATTCAAGTTTAGCACAAAGAAATCAAAACAAAGCTCTTTTGGATGCTGCACGCGAGCAATTAGAGCTTGCAAAAGTTAATTTAGGCTATACAAGTATAAAATCTCCTATTGATGGTAGAATCGGCAAAGTTAATATCACCGAGGGAAACTACGTTACGGCAACTTCGGGTTCTTTGGTCAATATTTCAAGCACAGACCCTGTTTATGTCAGCTTTAGTTTAAAAGGGGATGACTTTGTTAAGCTTTTAAAATCAAGTAACAAACTGCAAGATGTGAAAGTTAAAATTCAATTTGACAACGATGAATGGTATGAAGAAGAGGGAAAAATTGATTTTGTAGATAATAAAATTGATGAAAACTCCGGCTCAATCGCGCTTCGTGCTGTTTTTGACAATAAAAAAAGCTACCTTGTCCCGGGAAATTATATGAAAGTTCAATTAACCGCGCCTAAAACAGTGGAATTTCTTACTGTTCCGCAAGCTTCAACAAAAGGAGATGCTATGAGCGGATATTATGTTTGGACGGTAGTGGATTCTAAGGCAGTTAGAAAAGACATCAAAGTTTCAACCGATATTAACAATAATTGGGTTGTTGAAGATGGTTTAAGTAAAGATGATGTTATTGTTGTTTCGGGAATTCAAAATATTGCCGCTGATGGTCAAATGTTGAGAGTTATTACAAACGGACAATTTGAGAAGAAAAATTAAGGAAAACTCGGGAAAATTAATGAAAAAGATTTTTGATAAAGAAAAACTATTCTTTTTTATAAGAAAGCCAAGATTTGCTCTTGTTATTTCATTGTGTATTGTAATTGTTGGACTGATTTCAATGGCGACTTTAAAACAGGAAAGCTATCCTGATGTTACTCCTCCGCAAATTCAAGTCAGCGCAAATTACACAGGAGCGAACGCTGAAGTTATTAAATCTTCAATTGCAACGGTTTTGGAAAATAAATTAAATGGTGTTGAAAATCTTTCTTATATGACATCCACTTCGGCGGACGGCAGTTATACATTAACAATGTTTTTCAAAGTAGGCTCTGATAAAAATATTAATTTGATGAATGTTCAAAACAGAATTCAACAGGTTCAATCGCAGCTGCCTGAAGATGTTCAAAGAACAGGCGTTACTGCAATCAGCCGTTCATCGGGTTCGGGGGCTTTAGTTTTGACATTAGTTCCTGAAAAAGGACAATGGAGTCAGCTTGATTTAACAAATTACGGCTCAATATATATTAAAGATGAATTAAAACGTGTTGACGGCGTTGCGGATGTTTCTGTTTATGGTGCAGGTGATTATTCAATGAGAATCTGGCTTGACCCGCAAAAAATGGCAGGTTTGAATATCTCAACTTCAGAAGTAAAATCTGCAATTGCATCTCAAAATACCCAAGTAACAGCAGGCTTTTTAGGAGCATTGCCTACTGATGAAAAACAGGCGCTGCAAATTACTCTTAAAACAAAAGGAAGATTGGTTGATGTTTCAGAATTTGAAAATATAATAATCCGCTCAAACATGAATGGAACAAACGTTAGAGTTAAAGATATTGCAAATGTTGAACTGGGAGCTTATTCTTATACAAATTTGGGGCTTGTAGACGGTAAACCTGCTTCAATTATTATGATTTCACAACTGCCTGATGCAAATGTAATTAATTTATCAAAAGCAGTTTTAAAAAAAGTTGATGAAATTAATTCCAGGCTTGATAACGGCTTAAAAATAGAGCTTTTAAAAGATGATGCTGAATATATTGAAGAGTCAATCAAAGAAGTTGAATTAACAATATTATTAACCGCAGTTATTGTTGTTTTGATTATTTTTCTTTTTTTGGGAGATTTAATGGCAACATTAGTCCCTTGTGTTACGATTCCTGTTTCTTTAATCGGTACTTTTATTGCACTTAAAGCGCTTGGGATGAGTATTAATCTTTTGTCTTTGTTTGCGCTTGTTCTTGCGGTAGGCGTTGTTGTGGATGATGCTATTGTTGTAATTGAAAATGTTAAAAGACATATTGAAGAGGGTAAATCGGCAATTATTGCGACACAATTAACAATGGAAGAGGTTGGTTCTTCCTTGGTTGCAATGGCGATGGTTTTGATGGCGGTTTTTGTTCCGATTCTTTTTATGGGCGGAATGACAGGCGTTATGTATAAGCAATTTGCCGTTTGTATCGCAGTATCAATTGCAATTTCTGCCGTTTGTGCTCTTTCTTTATCTCCTGCAATGTGCTCGCATTTTTTAGGCAGGGAGAATGATAAAAAAATAAAAAAAGCTCAAAAACAATCATTAATTCAATCAAGTGATTCAATTAAAGATATAGATAAAACAAATCCTCAATATATTGATAATGCTATAGATGAAGCCTTGGGGATTAATGATAATAAAGAAGAATGTGAAAATGAAAATCAAACCTTAAAAGAAAAATTGGCTTCAAAAGCATTAAGGCTGGTTGATAAATTCAACAAAATGTTTGATAAAGTTGAAGATTTTTACATGGAATTTGTTGAAAAATTTGTTTATAACAAAAAATTAACAATAATAACCTATATTGCAATAATTTTCTTGACATTATTTTCATTTAAAGTAATTTCAACAGGTTTTATTCCTGACGAGGATCAAGGGGTATTATTATCAAGCATAACTTTGCCTGACGGCGCTTCTTTAACAAGAACAGAGGAGGTTTCAACACGTTTTATTGAAGAAGTCAAAAAAATTGATGGTGTTGAAGATAAAAAATTAATAGTCTTCGGCGGTATGGGTGCAACAAATACCG
>CAPYQR010000197.1 GCA_948742005.1 uncultured bacterium | reverse complement strand
AAAAATAAATGAAATAGAACTTGATGAAAAACCAAGATTTAAAAGCGGAATTGAAGAATTAGACAGAGTCTTGGGCGGGGGTTTTGTTCAAGGCTCGTTAACGCTTTTGGCGGGTGACCCGGGAATTGGGAAGTCTACCCTGGTTTTGCAAACTACTCAAAGTATTTGTAAGATTAAATTTAATAATGAAAATCTGAAAGTTTTATATGTTTGCGCGGAAGAAAGCCCGACACAGGTAAAACTAAGGGCAAAAAGATTAGGGGTTGAACCTGATAGTTTGTATTTAACCAATCAAACCTGCGTTGATGAAATTATTAATCAAATTGAAAAAATAAAACCTGATTTTTTAATTGTTGACAGTATTCAAAGTATTTTTTGCGCCAATATCGCCTCATCCTGCGGAAGTGTTTCGCAAATTCGCGAATGTACGAATGTTTTGATGAGAATTGCAAAGCAAAAAAATATAACAACAATAATAATAGGACATGTTACAAAAGAAGGAAACATCGCAGGACCAAAGGTTTTAGAGCATATGGTTGACTGCGTTATTAATTTTGAGGGAGATAAATTCAGACAATATCGCATCTTAAGGTGTATTAAAAATCGTTTTGGAACAATATCTGAAGTTGGCGTTTTTAAAATGGAAGATAATGGTTTAATTGAAATCAACTCGCCCTCATCTATGTTTGATAATCAGCTTGAAAATGCATCGGGCTGCGCATTAACTGCAATTTTAGAGGGGAGTCGGATTTTTCTTCATGAAATCCAGGCTCTTGTTGGTTCAACTAATTACTCCAACCCAAGACGTGTAGCCTTGGGGTTGGATTATAACCGTCTTTTACAGATATTGGCTGTTTTGGAAAAAAAGGTTGGATTGAACTTATCTAAACAAGATGTGTATGTAAATGTTGTCGGCGGATTAGATATTATTGAACCCGGTTATGATTTGGCTTTATGTTTGGCAATAATAAGCTCAATCAGAGATATTCCGATTAGTTCAAAGACTATAATAATTGGAGAAATCGGGCTTTTAGGGGAAATTAGAAGTGTTGATAATATTGAGCGGCGTTTAAAAGAAGCTCAAAAGCTGGGTTTTGAAAAAGCAATCATACCTACAGTTTCAAAAGAAGTTTATAAGAAGATTAATTCCACAGGGCTTGAGATTAAGCAGGTTAAAAAAGTTACGGATGCAATTATTCAAGGTTTAAAACAGGATTAATTTATTTAGCGCTTATAAACCAAAACAGGTTTTTAAATATCCTATTTTTTCGCATTTTTTTTCATACAAATATCGAACAAAATTCAAATATTCATTCCTGTGTGATGATAATGTAACATTAATTTCAAACCCATCCGAACAAAAAGGTTCATAATCATAAATTACATAATTATTATACTTGCTTTTCCATTCTTTTTTTTCAATTTTGCACCGACACTCCCAGGCAAGATTTTCAAGCCAGGGCAGGAGTTCTTTTGATACATTTTTAAATTCGTTTAAATAATATTGTTTATCAGTTGCAAATTTTTTATCTATCAGCATATTATTAACCTCGCATTTTAAAGTTCGCAGATTAAGATAAGATTAATATCATATCCTTTTTAAATTTAAAATATTTGAGGCATTTTTTTAATACACGATAGCATTAGATTAAGTCATCACAAACGGTAATTTTTGTATTTTTTTTATCATTTTCAACTATAAAAACATCAACACCATAATTTTCCGCCATTGAAGAATCGTCTGTAAATGAATCATCGTTTTTAAATTTTTCATGGATTTCTTTGATTAAACTATAATCAAACCCTTGAGGCGTTTGTGCGTGGAAGATTGTTTTTCTGTTCAGGGTTTTAATTATTTTTAATTCACCCCCACAACAATTTAACCCCACTTCTTTGATTGTATCAACCGCCATCTTACCTAAGACGGCTGCTTTGTTTTTATAAGTCATTTTGATTATTTTTTCAATCGATTCCGTATCAATAAAAGGTCTTGCGCCATCATGAATCAAGACAATTTGAGGATTGGAACATGCCAAAATTCCTTGATATACGCTTTTTTGCCGTGTTGAACCGGGGGGTGCGAATTTGATTTTATCGGAGTTTTTTAAATAAATTTCTGTTTTTAAAAGGAAATTTTTAACATCATCCTTGCAAGGGATGATGATTTCATCTGTAATATTGACGAATTTTGAAATTGTTGTTTCAATGACTGTGAGTGGTTTTTCTTCATAATTTGATGGCGGAAGTTTTTCTAACAGCTTGTTTTTTCCAAATCTTAGAGAATTTCCACCCGAAGTTATAATTGTACTTATTTTAACCTTTTTCAAAATGTTCAAATCCTTTATATTTTAATTTTTCCCCGTCTAAAAACACGCAAGGTGTTTCGTTTTTGACGGTGTTTAATTTTTCAACAATTCCGATTTTGATTAGCTTATTATCAATAATTTTGTTGATTTCATCAAAATCTTTTTCATCCAGACAAACAACTAAAGAATAATCCTCTCCACCAAACAAAACAAAATCTTTATCGGGGGTTTTGTGTGGAATTTTATCATATTCTATTTTGATTTTAACATTACTTTTTTGTGCAATTTGAATTAAACAATCAGCAAGACCATCTGATGAATCCATCATTGCATAAGGTTTTTTGACATTTTGTGCAATTATACTTGATGTTTTTGGAAAAATTTTAGGTTTTTTGTGACAGCTGATAAAATATTTTTCTTCTTCTGATGCGGTTTCTTCTCTTAAGCCTTTTTGAAGATATTTTAATCCGCAGACACTTGAGCCGAATTCGCCAATTACGGCAGCAATATAATTTTCTTGCGCGTTTGATCTTTTTGAAATTTTTCTGTTTTTGTAATCTCCAAATACGCTTACGC
>CAPYQR010000196.1 GCA_948742005.1 uncultured bacterium | reverse complement strand
GAATCAGACATTGCAATAACTTTAGCGCCCATTTGGCTTGCTTTTTCAGCGGCATAAATTGCGACATTTCCACTTCCTGAAATTATTACTTTTTTATCTTTAATGTCAATCCCATGGTGAGATAGCATGCTTGAAACAAAATACATTAAACCGTATCCCGTTGCTTCTTTTCTAATCAAAGAACCGCCGTAGCTCAAGCCTTTTCCCGTTAAAACGCCTGCCTCATAAACATTTTTGATTTTTCTGTATTGACCGAATAAATATCCAATCTCCCTTGCTCCTACACCGATATCACCGGCAGGAATATCAAGGTCATGCCCGATATGGCGTTGAAGTTCATTCATAAAACTTTGACAAAAACGCATGATTTCATTGTCTGATTTTCCTTTAGGGTCAAAATCAGATCCACCCTTAGCTCCGCCGATTGGAAGTCCTGTTAGTGCGTTTTTAAAAATTTGTTCAAAACCTAAAAATTTAATAATGCTCAAATTAACATTTTCATGGAATCTTAAACCGCCTTTAAAAGGTCCTATTGAGCCGTTAAATTGAACTCTGTAGCCGCGGTTAACTTGAACTTTGTTATTATCATCAAGCCATGGAACACGAAACATGATAATACGCTCCGGTTCAACTAATCTTTCTAAAAGTGCTGTTTTTTCATAAATTGAATCTTTTTCAACAACCGGTCTTATTGTGTTTAAAACTTCCCAGACCGCTTGATTAAATTCTTTTTCATTGCTGTTCTTTTTTTCAACTTCGTCTAAAACTTTTTGAATGTAATCTTGCATATTTATTCCTTATTAAAATATCAGGAAAATTATAGCACTTAATTAAAAACAGGTAAAAATCTTAATAAAATCTTGATATTTTTATATTAAAAACTGCCGATAAAATTAATCATCGGCAGTTTTTGAACAAATATTATAAATCAAGTTCAATTTTGTTGAATTTTTTATATTCTTCAGGAGGAATGGTGTTTGGCGCGTTGTAGAGTTTTTGTTTTGCTTTTTCTACAAGTTTATCTTGCTTGTTCATTAATGATGTATCAGCCAAGGCAATATCACGTCCGAAAGATTCAACAGATAAATGGATTGCTTTTTCGCAAGGTGCACCCTCTACAGAAACCGCTTCTTGAACGGCATAACTTCTCCAGGAATCATCAAGTTTGTCAACGGTTGAAAATTTGCCGTCTTTAACAACGCGTTTATTTGTTTCTTTTTCCAGAATATTTGTAACATATTCTTTTTGAGATTCAAAATGGCAAGGAAGAATAACATCATCTCCGATTATTTCTTCAGGATCTCTGTTTTCGTATTCTTCAAAAGTTCTTGCTGCGATTTTTAAATGTTCAATTTCCATTCCGAGCATTTCCTCCCAAATTAATTTTAATCTGGGGTCTACTTCATCTTTATAGCAATTATAATAGTTACATGCTTCTGTGAATTCATGGATTAGCCATTTTTCAAAGACCGTTTCGGTTGGGTCGATTAAAGTTTCATACATTGTTACATGTTCTTCTTCAACATCGCAAATTTCAGCATAAAGTTGTTTTAAATCATTATTGCCAAACATAAAGCCATGTTCTGCGTAAAAATTATGTGTTTGCTGCTCACCTGAAATTAAAGTTAAAATATTTACCTTTGTCCTTGGGGTTGCTGTTGTTTTGTCGTAAGGTTTTCTTAATCTTAAAGTGTTGCAATTATGGTGATATTGCGTAGGACGACCTACCACAACATCGGTTAGGCCATGAAGAATTATATCAGGATTTGTATCTTCAACCATTTTTGCAAATTGAGAATAACGGTACAGATGGTCGAAATCTTCCAATAAACCAAAATCAAATGTTTCTTTAACATAAGGGTCGTCTTCATTTTGAGCAAGCCATGCGGTTAAATCAACTGCAACCTGTTCATAACCTAAAGTTGTATCTAAAACAGTTTGTTTAAAAGGGGTCAGCCAGTTGACGGTTGTTTGCTGCATATCTTCAATTCTTCTAATGCTTACTAAAGTTTTATTTAATTCAACATCATCACATTTGCGCACCATGCAATGCTTAAAAGTCCAGGCTTCCGTTTCAATACCGTTCATTAAAATTTGTCTTGTTCTTGTATAATTATCAACAAGTTCGCGTTCAAACGGACGTCTTACTATATCCTGCCAGGTTCTAAGCTGGTCATCCATCAGGATTCCTTTTTCTTTTAAAAGATTCATATTTTTTCCTTTCTTGTTATTTAATTTTTGTCTGTAATTTTACCTGCAGAGAGCATGTGCAAATAATTCTCCGACTTTGTGGTTATAATCTGCACCGTCTTGTTTGGTGAATAAATTTTCAATATGGCTTTTAGGGGTATTATCCGTAGAGTAGTTTGGATTTGTCATCATGATATGATGCGTATTTGTGTCATAACGCAAGGGGAAAAGGTCATTTGTCTGCATAAAACTCGGGAGTTTATCGCTTGAATGAACGTATGCAAAAAGCGCGGTTGAAATCCTGTGCAAACGCTGTTCGTAACTTATTCCGCCCTCGTAGTTATCATTTTCAATTTCAACTCCGGGTGCGTAAGTTCTTGAATATTTTAGTTTTTCTGATAATTCCTTAACTTTTTCAAAGTCATCTCCTGTTATATAATCAGTTCCCGCATTCAAGCCCATGTATTGATATCTTTCAAAATCATTTGTTGATTTTTCGCCGACAAAAGAGATGTTTCCTTTTCCTGAGCGCCGTCTTATTTCATTAAAAATATATTGCGCCTGTGAATAACCCGGCAGCGCGCCGACACCCGCATAATTTTCCATATCATAACCGCCGATGTGTTTTGCTGAATCAATAAACATTGATTCAAACCCGAGGTTCATTAATTTTGTACATTCATTTATAAAAATTTCGACATGCTCACCATTATCC
>CAPYQR010000195.1 GCA_948742005.1 uncultured bacterium | reverse complement strand
CGCAGTCTTTTTTTGAAAATTATATAAAATCAAACCCTGATGATGAAGACGGGTATTTTTATTTAGCAAAAACTTATCAAAAAATAAGCGAATCTGATTTAACATTAACTTCCCGTCAGGCAAATAAGGAATTTATCAAGGCTTGGGAACTTATTTTAAAAAAAAGAAACGTTGAAAGAGTTTTTTTTGATGTAGATAAAAAATCTTTTCTTGATGATTATTTTGACATGGCGCAGACTTATTTTGAAACGGGAAATTATGACAAAGCCTCGCGCTATGCTGATTTGATGTTGAAAATTAATCCTAAATCCGCACTTGCTTATTTTATTAAGGCAAAAGTTGAATATACAAAAGGAGAAAATTCAAAAGCGTTGAATTATTTAAATTATGCTATTTTGTATAACAATGAAATAATTAAAACAAATTTGGCACAAATGCTTGAAATTAATAAAATCCCTGAAATCAACCCCGAAGTTTGTTATTATAAAGCAATTGAAGCGTTTTTTGAGGGCGATTTAGACGGTGTTAAAAAATATTTAAAAAAGTTTGTTGAACTTGATTGTGAAAATGTAGAAATGGCGAATTTTCTTGCTGATTTTGCTTTTAAAACGAATGATATTAATTTGGCGCAGGAAATCAATCAAAATATTTCAAAACAAACCCTTTCAAATGTTCAAAATCTTGTTAATCAAGCAAAAATTTTAAAAATTAAAAATGAACAAGAAAAAATTGAACCCGTTTTATTAAAAGCGTATAAAATTAATCCGAACAATAAAGAATTGCTTTTTGAATTTGCAAATTATTATTTGGATAAAAAAGATTATAATAATTCTAAAAAATATTTTGAAAATTTAATTTCAATTGATGATGATTTTTATGAGGCTTATTTTGGTTATATCTATTCTTTGATTCAGCTGAAAGATTTTGATAATGCTATTAAAATAATCAGAAAAGCAAGTAAAATTAACCCGAAAACGGGTGAAATTCCTTATCTATTGGCGCAAATTTGTATTTTAAATGCACAATATAAAGAAGCAGCAGGCTATTTGAAAGATGCAATGAAGCTTGAGGATAATCCTTTGTATTGTTTTGAATTGATGAAATTAAACTATTTTCTGGGCGATTATTCTTCTTCTGTAGAAAATGTAAAAACTCTTTTGAATTCTAATTATTCTTTAAATTTTAATAGTGAGATTTATGAATATTTAGCGAGGAATTTGATAAAAACAAAAGATTTTAAAATGCTTCAAAGTTTAATTAATACAAAAGACAGGCTTGACAAAAATAAAATTATATATAAATATATTTTATATAAGTTTTATAAACTTAATAATACAAAAAGTAATGAAAAAGTAATAACTTCATACCTTTCACAATTAAAAAAAGCAAAACCGATTACGGAGGCTGATTTTATAGATTTATCAGAATTTTATTTTGATGAATATGGATTAAATTCTTCTGTTAAATTAATTAATGACGGAATAAAAAAATTCCCTCAATCTACACTTCTTTATTCTCAAAAGCTAAAGTTGTATTATCTTGCAGGTGAAAAAGAAAAGATAAAAGAATTAATTAGTGCTGAAAAATTTAAAATAAATAAGTAAAAAGTTAGCCTGGGTGGGTAATATACACAAAGTTCATTGTTTAATATTATATCTTTGTTAAAATGTTAAAGGAAATATTATGGGCTTGATTTCCATATATGTTGTTGATGATTATCTTTTGAATCGAATTGCATATAAGAGATATTTTAAGGATGATGATTGTTTTGAAGTTATTGGAGAATTTTCAACAGCAAAAGCTTGTATTGAAAAAATGAAAGAACTCTCGGCTGATGTTGTTTTGATGGATATTGATCTGCCTGATGTTAACGGTATTGAGGCAACAAAATTAATTAAAGAAAAATATCCCAAAACAAAAGTTATAATGCTTTCATCTCATAAAGATGAAGAAAAAATCATCGCTTCTTTAGCTTGCGGGGCGTGTTCTTATGTTTTGAAAAATTCAAAGAACGTTGAATTGAAAAAAGTTGTTAAAATGGTTGCGCGTGGTGAATTTTGTATGGATTTAGAAATGGCAAAGCTTGCCTTTTCTGCTATTCCAAAGCCGGATACGGCTGATTTAGAAAATTTATATGAAAATAAAAAAATGAAAAACAGCCTGACGGAGCGTGAACTTGAGGTTTTGAAGCTGTTGGTTGACGGTAAAACAAATTCGCAAATCGCAAAAGAGATTATTGTTTCGACAAACACAGCAAAAGCGCATGTTGGGAATATTTTAACAAAATTATCCGTAAAAGACAGAGTCCAGGCGGCGGTTA
This sequence comes from uncultured bacterium, assembly GCA_948742005.1. GTDB lineage: Bacteria > Cyanobacteriota > Vampirovibrionia > Gastranaerophilales > Gastranaerophilaceae > RUG14156. Next base: position 599 of record CAPYQR010000195.1, on the reverse strand, counting down.
AAGCGGTTCGAGCCAGAATTTTTTAAAATTGAATTTAGTTTTAAAATCAAGGAAGTTATTGGAAAGATATTTTAAAATGTTTTTTAGAAAAAGAATAATCAATAAATTTAGAGAAAAATTGAAAAAGATTGAAAAAAAACACAAGGAAAATTTAAAATCAGAAAAAAATAAAATTTCCTGTATTTTCCGCCATGATATTAAAACTGCACTTTTAGCTCAAATCAGGAGTCTGGAACTTTTGCTGGATTCTAAAACGGGTTATGTTAATGAGTTGCAAAAAGAGTTGATAAGCGAAAACTTGAATTCAAATTATTTCCTTTTGCAGTTGGTAATTAATACATTATTTCTTTTAAATTATGAAAAAGAAGATTATAAATTAAAAATTGAAAAAATTAATCTACTTGATGAGCTTAATCTGTGTCTTGATGAAATTAAGAGTTATGCTCAGGATAAAGAACAAAAAATTATTTTAAATTCCATAGAGGCTCATCATAACCATATAAATGCAGAAACAAAAATTGCTGAAATTGTAAAAAATGCTGAATGCTTCAAATTTGTTACTGTAGAAGGAAGTTTAATTTGGCTACATGAATTAGGTT
>CAPYQR010000194.1 GCA_948742005.1 uncultured bacterium | reverse complement strand
CATCAAAAGCAGGAAATACAAACATCAACATAACAAGAACAGCAATAATTGCAAGCGCTACAACCATTGCAGGATAAATAAGCGCGCCTACAACCTTTGATTTAATATCATCTTGTTTTCTTAACAATTCCAACATACGAAGCAAGGTTTTATCAAGTTCACCTGAATCTTCACCTGCTTTAATAAGACCAATATAAACCCTGCCGAAAATAAGCCTGTATTGTTCAAGGGTTTCACCCAAAGTAGCACCGGCAATAATTTGCTTTCTGAAATCATTTGTCATAGCTCTGATTTTTTTAGAATCAGAGTTCTGCTCAATAAACAACAGCGCTTCAATAATTGGAATACCTGTAGAAGTAAGAATTTCAAGCGTAGAAGTAAAATCGATTTTTTCTCTTAAGCTTAAAGAATCAATCCTGGGTCCAATACCTTTGATTTTTTTGCTGTTTTTCTCATTAAGCTCCATTACGGAAGTAGGTAAAAGCTCCATTTCACGAACCTTTTCACGAGCTTCTACAACATCTTTAGCTTCAATTCTACCCGAGACTGAAACTTTATTATTTTTTAATGCCGTATATACGAAAATTGCCATTATCCCTCACTTGCTAAACCAAGTATTCTAACCTGTTCATCTATGGTAGTGTTACCTTCCAGAATATGCCTTAAACATGACATTTTTAAAGTTTTCATTCCCTGCCTTATGGCAAAGTCTTCTATTTCGACATCATGGGCATGTTGAGCAATTAATTTTCTAATACTATTATCCATAACAAGAATTTCCAAAACAGCAAGTCGTCCAAGATAGCCTGAATCTTTACAAGCAGGACAGCCGACTGCTCTATATATTTTTGTTTTAGTAAGCTGTTCGATTTCTGCAGGCACTGCCAATATCTTTCTTGCTTCTTCTTCTGTCGGATAATAAGCTTCCTTGCAGTGCGGACAAAGTTTTTTTACAAGACGTTGCGCAATAATTCCTGATATAGTAGATGAAATCAAATAGTCTTTAGCGCCCATTTCAATTAAACGAGTAACCGTAGCAGCCGCAGAATTGGTGTGAATTGTTGATAATACAAGGTGACCTGTCAAAGAAGCAGAAATTGCAACTTCTAAAGTTTCATAGTCACGAATCTCACCGACCAGGATGACATCAGGGTCTTGTCTTAAAATAGCACGAAGAGAATTTGCAAAAGTAATTCCAGCCTTTATATTTACAGGAGATTGATTAACCCCTTCAAGCTTAATTTCGACCGGATCTTCAATTGTTGTAATATTTACGGAATCAGAATTCAAATATCTGATAAGCGCATATAGCGTAGTTGTTTTACCTGAACCTGTAGGACCTGAGGTTAACACAATTCCGTTTGGAGATGAAACAAGATAGCGCAGCTTTTTGATATCGTCTTCATGAGCTCCGACAATTTCAATTTTATCAGCTTTAGCTTGCTGAGCATTCATTTGCGGAGCTAAAACACGAATTACCATCTTTTCACGTCCTGAAACAGGCAAGGTGTTAACACGGAAATCTTGTGCACGGTTTTTATATTTCAATGTAAAAGAACCATCCTGAGCGCGCCTGTGTTCAGCGATATTCATCTTTGCAAGTACTTTAAAACGCGTAATTAAAGCAGAGTCTATCTTGGCAGGAATTTTTAATACATCATGCAAAGAACCATCGATTCTCAAACGAACACGATAGCCCATATGCAAAGGCTCAATATGAATATCTGAAGAGCGTTTTTCTATCGCCATTGCAATGATTTGATTTGCAAGCTGTGAAACAGCCCCGTCAGATTCCTGGATTTCTTCTTCCGCTTTATTCCAAAATTCAGCATCATTACCTTGAATTTCATCAAGATCAATGCTTTTCATAAGCTCCTGGGCATCAGTAGTTTCAGTATTATAATATCTTGCAATGAAATTTTCAAATTCAATATGCGTAATTAAAACAACGGATGGTTTTAAACCTGTTTGATAAATGATTTCATTTATAACACCTCTGTCGTTTGGATTTACCATACCGACAACAAGAGATTTATCATCCACGCTTAAAGGAATTACTTTGTTTGTTTTTATAAATTGTTCAGGTAAAACATTAAAAGCAGTAGATATGCTGTTAAGCTGTTCATTTGTAGCAAATTTAATGCCGATTTGAGCACCTAATGCTTCTTTTAAATCGCCTATTGAAACATAATTTAATTTAACCAAAGCAGAACCAAGGGGGATGTTTTGAGCTTTGCTTTCCGTTAGGGCAATTTCAAGCTGTTTATCGTTAATTAATTTTTCTTCAATTAAAATTTCACCAAGCTTTTTTGTTTGTGGAGATGAAATTTTACTGATATCACCGCGCAATTTCTTTTTATTTTGAGCAGTGACCTCCCTTGCTGTATTATTAAGCTGATTCAAAATAGAATCAATAGCATTTGATTCAGGCTTAGGAGCTTCTTCAGGTTGCGATGTGATATTTTCCGAAAAATTAAATTCTAAATCACCCGAATTGTCAATTTTAAAATCTAAATCCGAATCATTAATTTCTAAATCAATTTCACCGTTTTCAGAATACGGGTCATTAATTTCTTCATTATTAATTGAATTATTTGCTAAATCAAAATCAATCTGAGCGTCATTGAATTTTTCTTTATACTTTTCAAGAAATATATTATAAAGAGCTGTAAAATTATCTTTTGTCAAATAAATAAATTCAACATGATTATTTAAAATTTTATTTATCTCTTGTTTTATATTTTCTTTATCAGATGAAGAAGATACCGCCACAAATAAAACATCGTTTTGAATATTTATCGGAACAAATGACATTTTATTTGTGGTTTGAATATCAATTTGTTTTGTTAAATCGAAATTAATCTTCTTTACTAATTTATTAATTAAATTATTATCCATGATTTTACAATTAGCTTCTATTGATTACAGTTCATAAACCTTTT
>CAPYQR010000193.1 GCA_948742005.1 uncultured bacterium | reverse complement strand
GGTGTTGATGTTGGTGTTGGCGCCGGTGTTGATGTTGATGTTGGTTCCGGTGTTGATGTTGGTGTCGGTGTTGACGAAACCGGAGTTGATGGTTCTGAAGTATCAGGTTGTGGAGTTATCGGACGTGGATTTCCACCGCCGCCGCCACCGCCTGTTGTAATTTTACCGGGGCTTCCTGCATGAATTACTCTTGTGCCTTGTGCTTCTGTTTGTTCAGGGAACGGTTCAATTATAATTTCTGTTTGCGCTTGCGGTTGTGTTGCAGCGGGTTCAGGTCCGCCTGTTACAACTTGAGGTGTTGGTGCGGGTTTCGCAGTTTTTGTTTTCGGTTTTGGTTGAGATACATTTTGTTCTGTTAAATATGCAATATTGTCAAGTTTGATTGAGAAATCTTTATCCCCTTCGCTTTCAAGAATTGCTTTAGGAATTTTTAAATCTGCATATAAAATATTGTCATTATTTACATTTGTATCATTTTGTACACCTTCAACGGCATTTTGTTCAAATACTTGATGATAATATGATTCAGGGTCATTTGCTTCAAACAAAGCAGGGTTTGTTTCGATTATTTGTTTGATAGCTGAAACGCCCATTGCGCTCATATCAGCATAATCTTGTTTTGCTTTTGCAAGGTTTGCTTCTGCTTGTTTTACGCCCTTGCCTGCTGCTTTTGCCGCTTCAAGGTCTTTTTCGGCTTGAAGTTTGTTTAAGTTTGCATTTGTTAATTGTTCGTTGAATGTTGTAGGTTTTCCGTTTTCATCTTGTCCATATTCAACATAATCCAACAACGCACGCATTGTTACCCCGCCGCCATCTCCAAGAGAATAGTTTGCGTTAAGGTCGCTAAATGCTACAGAATTTTGTGTAGAATTCAAGAAAGACATTTTAACATTTGGATTGTGTTCCAATGCAGCGTTTCTTGTATAATTTAAACGGTTTTTGAATACAAATGACATCTGGTTATCAGGTGTTGAGATGTTTGTTTCTTTCTTTTCGGCTCTTTTTGCAAGAATATCAATTACATCATTTGCATTATTGAATTTATCACCGTCAAAAATCTTATCATTACCATGGTTTAGATAAATTGAAGCAAGAATTTGTTGTCCTGCGGCACTGTCAAGCGTTTTGATATCATAATTTTCAATAATTGCTTTTTTAATATCAGAAGCAGATGCACCTTTCGGGATTGTTAATTCTTTTTGTTTAGCTTCAAATAATTCACCGTTTTTAAAATTATCGCCCTGTGTACCATAATCGGTTAAATTAACAAGTTTATCCGTTACGATTGATTGACCTTTAAATGCTGTCATATCAACGCTTTGCAAAATTTCGGCAGGAATATCTTCCGCTTTTACATTGTCATCTAAAACGTAATAATCATCAGATTTTTTATCAAAAATTTCTTTATAGAGTTTAGATTCGTCAACTTTGCCGTCTTCAACGATATCAGCAACAATTTTTGAATAATCTTCTTCTTTTATTTTATCTTTTGATAAACCTTTTTCTTCAAGATAAGAATTAAGTTGTGTGCTTACCAAAGATTCGTTAAATAATTTCGTTTGTTCTTCATTGAAATTATCAAACATCATTTGAGAAGCTGTTGCCTTTTGAGCATCTGTTAATTTTTGGTTTTCTGTTTCATAAGCGTTGTCAATTGCAGCTCCTAAAGTCTTGTCTTCATTTGTTAAAGTATATTCTGTAGCATTTTTTGTTGTTTGTGTTTTTGTGCTTGCAGAATATGTTGCTGTTGCACTAAAAACGCTTTCATCCTTAGATTCAACGCCTTTTTTAGCTTGATAATCAGCTACCCTTTCATCTGTCTTTTTTTGCAATGCTCTGCTTGTAAAAAAATTTTTAATGTTGTCAATTAAACTCATACGCACCTTCCTTTTTTTTGACTTTTTACCTACGTTGATTTTTAAATTCCCAAACTTTTATAATTTTAAACATGACAAATTTAAAATATTAAGAAATATTACAAAAATATAAATAAAAAATTATTAATATTTGTATCAAAAAATATCTCCATTAATGCTTTTTTGATAAAATAGTTTTATTGACGGATAGAGGAAGTTTTATGTTAAAATTAATGAAAAAACCAAAACAAAAAGAAGCCTTTTTTGAAACTGAAGAATTAAACAATTTATTATCCAAATTAACTCATATTTATAGAATTGAAGAAGTAAAAAAAGAGCGCAGAAAATATTTAACAAAAACAATCGAAAAATACGGCTATCTTCCATATCCGCAATTTAAAGTATTGGATGAATTAACAGATGGCGAAGCTATTTTTTGCTTAATTGAAAAATTAAAAAGCGCAAAAACTTTTAAAGACGATAAATTCATCAATTTTAAAAATCCCTCCGCTTTAGCAAGAAAAGGAATAAAAAACTCCTCCTGGTTTAAAAAAGAAGGTCATAATATCAAACTTTTATCCTTAAGCGCGCTGGGGAAAAACCCTGACGAAGCAGGAAAATTTATCGATTGGGTAAAATGCCTGATAACACTAAGCGCAGGTAATGAAAAACTTGATATTTTACCAACAACAATTTATCTCATTCCTTTTTTTGAACGCGAATTTGAATGTGCTTATCTTCCGAAAACATCAAAAATTTCACAAAAACTCGCTGATGATAATTTGCTTAAATTTTTAGGGCTTGATGTTCTTTCACAGGTAAAATTGTTCATTGAACTTGCACAATTATGCAATCACCCTGTAATTTACGATATTTTACCCCAAACAGCAAGATTTTCTTCCATGGTTTTAGCAAACCCTAAAATTGCCCGCTGGATGAACATAAACGAACTTATCTTATCCCTTGTGGGTTATACAAATGCTGTTTGCAACCAGATTATAAGAAAAAACGAATACAGAGAAGAAGATGTCTTAAAAGCACAAAAAATCTATCTTGAAACCTTGAAAGGTGTTTCAAAAAGAATAAATGAAACCGAACAAAAAATTATTGACGAAATTGAAGAAGAATTAAAAG
>CAPYQR010000192.1 GCA_948742005.1 uncultured bacterium | reverse complement strand
AAGGAACGGTTAATGATATCAACGGTAATGTTTGTAAATACTTTAGCAGCAATAAAGTCTGTTTTCAAAACGGCATTATGACCGCTTCAAAAAATCATAAAGGAAAAGTTATACAGATGTATGGCTCTAACTCCAGACCAAGCAATTATGGTCTGCTTGATTCTCCTGAAGATATTGCGGAGAGCTATATTAAAATATTTGATTAATTGAAATGATATTGCGCAAAATTTTATTTTTACATATTTTATATAATAGCTAACGAAATTAAGGAATTTGGAAAATATGAAAATTAATAATTTAAATAGCCATTATTCAGCAAATTATATAAGAAAAAATATAAATATCAACAATAAAGCGCAATTTGAAGAGAAACAAAACCTAAAAACAACTAATCTTCCCTCGTTTGGTGGTTTTATTTCAAATATTATATATCCTTTTCAATATAATTTAGAAACAAAACTTGATTATAAAGAAATATTTGATGAAATTGAAAAAAGAAATCCGCACTTTAGAACATTATTTAAAAAGTTAATTATGAGCGGCGATTTGCTTAATTCAATCCATAATTACAATTCTATGGAAAAATTTGCAAGCAACTTTAACCCTAATTATATGGAGCAAATAAGCGATGATACAGTTTCAATCAGCGCTTTAACAGCAAAACCTGAATCTTTTATAAAATATAAAAACGAAGTGAAATATTTTCCCGAAATCAGAAAATCTATAATGGTCAGAACTCCTCAAAAAATTATAATCGGCGAAAGCAATAAATTCGGAGGTTCGACAGAAGAAGTTTATGATATCGAACAAAAAGTCGTTATGAAAAACATAAAATCAAACTTTGCAGATCCGATGGATGTTCAAAGAGTTGAAGTTTTAGATGTTGCGAAATGTACAATTCCGGCGTTTCAATTTTTAGAACAAATGGATTGCGATAAAGCTATTTTAAATGATGTCAAAATGAGTTCAGACGGAAAAATTATTGCAAAATCAATAATAACATATAAAAAAGATTCAAATAATGGAATCAAAGTAAAAGATGTATATTTAAATTCAAAAATTTCACAATCCCGCGTACATTCATCGGAAAATCCTAATGCATATCCTGATTGGAGGATTATTGTTGATGCTGATAATAAATTTTCAAGCATTGATAAAGCAAAATACAATACAATGCACGATTACGGCACAAAAAGTGTGGTTCAAAAAAATGTTAAAGAAATTTTCGAGCCAAAAGAGGGTAAATGGTATGGAAAAAATGATTACACGATAACACCCAACCCTAAAGCTAAAAAAGGTAAAATCGATTACACATGTCAGGTTGCCTGTAGAACAATTAACGGCAAACCCAATCAATGGTTAAAATCGAAAATAATAGCTGCTTAGCAAAAATCGGGATAATGCTTTAGACATTATCCCGATTTTACTATTCTTTATTTTTGCTCTAATTTGCAGAAGCGCTTGATTTTGAAATAATTTCTTTTTCAATATTAGCAGGAACTTGTTCGTAACATTTAAATTCCATAGAGAATGTGCCTCTGCCTTGAGTGTTTGAACGCAAATCGGTAGCATAGCCAAACATATTTGCAAGAGGAACAATTGCTCTTACAATAACGTTGCCTGTGTTTCCAAGAGGTTCTTGACCCTCAACGCGGCCTCTTCTTCTTGAAATATCGCCGATAATTGTACCTGTAAATTCATCAGGAATTTCAATTTCAACTTTCATCATAGGTTCTAATATGCAAGGCTGTGCTTTTTTAGCACCTTCTTTAATTGCCATAGAACCTGCGATTTTGAACGCCATTTCAGATGAATCGACTTCGTGATAGCTTCCGTCATACAATTCAACTTTAACATCAATCATCGGATAACCTGCTAAGATACCGCCTTCAAGGGCTTCTTCCATACCTTTTCTTGATGGTTCAATATATTCTTTAGGAATTGCACCGCCAACGATTTTGTTTTCAAAAACAAACCCTTCGTTTTCGCCTGCAGGTGAAATTTTGATTTTAACATGTCCGTATTGACCTTTACCACCTGATTGACGAATGAATTTAGAATCCTGATCAGCAGTTCCTCTGATTGTTTCACGGTATGCTACCTGTGGTTTACCGATATTTGCTTCAACTTTGAATTCTCTAAGCATTCTGTCTACGATAATATCAAGGTGAAGTTCGCCCATACCGGAGATAATTGTTTGACCTGTTTCGGTATCGGATTTAACTCTGAATGACGGATCTTCTTCTGCAAGTTTTTGTAGTGCGATACCCATTTTGTCCTGATCGGCTTTTGTTTTTGGTTCAATTGCAACTGAGATAACAGGTTCGGGGAAGCTCATTCTTTCTAAGATAATCGGAGCTTTTTCATCACACAATGTATCGCCTGTTGTTGTGTCTTTTAAACCAACGGCAGCGCAGATGTCGCCTGCGAAAACTTCTTGTTCTTCAAGTCTTTGGTCAGCATACATTCTGACTAATCTTGAGATACGTTCTTTTTTGCCGTTTGTGGCATTTAAAACATAAGAGCCTGATGCGATTGAGCCTGAATAAATTCTTAAGAACGTTAAACGACCGACAAACGGGTCTGTCATAACTTTGAATGCCAAAGCTGAAAACGGTTCGGAATCTGATGAATGACGTTCTGTTTTTGCTCCGTCTTCAAGTTCGCCCTCAATAGCCTTAACGTCAACCGGAGAAGGCATGTAGTCTACAACATTGTTCAATAAAAGCTGAACGCCTTTATTTTTGAAAGCTGTACCGCAGCAGACAGGAACGATTTTATTATTGCAGACTGCTTTTCTTAAACCTGCTTTTAATTCATCAACCGTGATTGAATCAGGATCTTCAAAGAATTTTTCCATTAATGAATCATCTTCGGCAGAAATTGCTTCAACCATGGCATCTCTGTATCGTTTAGCTTTATCAGCAAGTTCTGCAGGAATTTCTTCTTCTTTAATATCTGTACCAAGGTCGTTTGTATAAATTTCGGCTTTCATTGTCATTAAATCAACAAGACCTGTGAAATTATCTTCAGCG
>CAPYQR010000191.1 GCA_948742005.1 uncultured bacterium | reverse complement strand
ATCTAATAGAAAAAGAAACAGAAAAAATCAAAAAACAAGTTTTAAACGGGGATGTTAACGAGCTTAATTACAGAGTTGTCGACAATCCCTCGTTTTCAACTTTTTCAGAAACCCTAAGAACAAATGCGATGATGTTTGGGGATGTTGTAATTGTTGTAAAATGTCCCAGGTATTTTCTTGAATCCAAACAAAAAGAAAAATTAGACGAAAAACAAACAAAAGAATTAATCGAGGGTTTGAATAACGTTTCACAAAGAGTTCATTTGATTTTAATCTGCCCGACACCAAAAGGCGAAAAGAAAAAACCCGACAGCAGAAAAAAGCTCTACAAAGAATTAATAAAAATAACAAAACCCAAAGAATTTCAAAGCTATAAAAGCTACGAAGATTATAAATTAATTCCGATTATTAAAAAAATGGCAGATGAATCAGAGTTAAAAATCGGAAATGGCGAAATAAATCTTTTAATCCAAACTGTCGGAACATCATTAAGAGATATTTCAAACAGCCTTGAAAAATTAAAACTTTATGCCTATCCAAAAAACATAATCACAAAAGAAATGGTTGAAGAAGTTGTTTGTGTTAATTGCGATATCTTTGCACTTGTTGATTTAATTTTAAACAAGGACTATACACAAAGCCTGAAATTAATTTCAGATATTTTACAAAAAGAACACTATCTTCCAACCCTTGCTTTTATCCAATCAACATTTTCAAACCTCACTAAATTAAAAATCTATTCAAAAAAATTAAGAAGTTACGACTTAGCTGTCAAATTAAATCAAAATGAATTTATCGTAAAGAAAAATTTAGAAAAAATTGCAAAAATTCCACTTGAAGAATTAATAAGACTGAAAATCAATTTAACAAAAGCAGAATTCAAACTTAAACAAGGAACAATCAAAGACCCGATATGCGCGCTTGAATTAGCTTTTTTTGAAAATGAACAAATAAAAATTTCATAAAGGAAAATATGATTAACCCAATTTTAAAAGAAAAATTCCCTTTTGCGTACAATTATTTTACACAGATTTTGGAATTATCAAAAGAAAACAAGAAGCTATTTCCCCAGGCGTTAATTTTTGAGGGTGAAGATACAACAGGACAATATCTTTTTGCGCTTGAACTTGCACGCAATCTTAATTGCAAGGAAGATTTAGAAAACTGTGCCTGTGCAAATTGCAAATGGATTAAATCTCACTCGCATCCTGCGGTTAATAATGTTTCACAGATTCATTTTAAAGGAGAAAATGACGAAACAAAAACAGTAATTTCTGTCAAACAAGCGCTTGAAATTGAAAAAAATCTCACCTTATCAAGCGATTATCATCGATTTTTTATCTTTTTTTCATCAAATGAAAAAGAATTGGAAGAATCTAAAAAAGAAGAATTTAAAAAAATGGACTATGAGTCTGAAATTGGTTTTTCAATTGAGCCGCTGAATTTTTCAACATTTCATACAACAACCCCGAATGCTCTTTTGAAATCAATTGAAGAACCGCCAAAAAACACAACTTTTGTTTTTTTAACAAAATCAAAAGAAAATATTTTACAAACAATTGTTTCAAGATGTCTTGTTTTTAAATTAAGCGGAGCAAAAAAACAAATCAATTACAGCAATATTCAAAATTGTTTAAATGTTTACCCAAATATCAATTATGACAATGCTCTTGATATCGCTTCAAATTTCCTTAAAATAATAAGTTCTTGCGAAGATGATTTTGAAGCTTTATTGAATAAATTTTTAGAATTTTTAAAAGACACCTTAAAACAAAACCTGAATAATCAAGCACTTGTTGCAAAAATCCAAAACGACATAAAATTGGTTAACAATGCAATAAAAATGAAAAATGCAAACCTGCAGGATAGAACAATTCTTGAAACATTATTTTTGCAAATTGCACGCGGGTATTAAGAGAAAGAAAAAATGAACAAAAATAAAAAAACAATAGCAATTTCAATCCCAACAGGCATTGGAGCTGAAATTGGAGGATATGCGGGGGATTTTGGATATTTAGCAAGAGAATTTTCAAAATATTTCCATGTGATTATCAATCCAAACGCTGTAAACGGCGGAATTTTAAGTGCCATAAATTATAATATGAGCTATTTGGAGGGGTTTTTATTTGACGAATTTTTTAAAGGAAATATTGGAATCATTCCTAAAAAAGAATTTGAAACAAATAAAATTGGTCTTATTTTTGATTGTGAAATCCCTGAAAATATCTTAAATGTTCATCTTAATACAATTTCTGCACTAAAAATGGTTCAAGGAATTAATATTGAAGCAATTGAATACACAAAAGAGCCTGTAGGGGTTGAAATCAAAATAAAAAACGGAATTTCATCAGGAAACTTAAAAAATCCAAAAACCTTGATTGAATCAGCACAAAGACTCGTTAAAAAAGGGGTTGATGCGCTTGGTATTGTTTGTTTTTTTGGAGAGGATTATGAAGATGAAAATTACGCAAATGCACAGGGAATCGACCCGATTGGAGGGATTGAAGCAGTAATATCTCACTTGATATCTAAAAATTTTAAAATCCCAACAGCACATGCGCCCGCGTTTTTTGATATTGACATTTCACAAAAAATCGAAAATCCGAAAGTTGCTTCGGAATTAATAAGCTCGACATACTTACCCTGTATTATTCAAGGACTTAATATCGCGCCTGAAATAACGAATTTTGACGATAAAAATGCGCTTAATTATAAAAACATTGATTATTTAATAGTTCCGTATGATGCAACAGGATCAACTGCTGTGTTATCATCAATTGAAAACAAAGTAAAAATCATAGCCGTAAAAAACAAAACCACGCTTAATGTTACGCCTGAAAAATTGAACTTTAAACCTGATTTTATTTTTGAAAGTTATGAAGATTGTCTTAATCATATTAAATAAAAAATTAAAGGAAATAAAACATGAAAAAACACAACGCTTTCTCCTTAGCAGAAATAGCAATCGCCATGATTATAATCATGATAATTTCATCTTTTGCGGTTGGATTTTTTAAGCCGAATGCACAAAAAGCAAGACTTTTTACATATGCTGCAATTATGAATTTACAAAAAGGCAACTCAGCCGTTATGGGCAAATATCAAAGCTTGCTTGTAGATTCAATAAACCCTGCAC
>CAPYQR010000190.1 GCA_948742005.1 uncultured bacterium | reverse complement strand
CTCAGGAAAAATTAGCTGAATTAATTGGAATATCTATAAATAGTTTAAGCAATATAGAGAATGGAAAATTTTTTCCAAGCTTTTTGAATTTAATAGGTATTTTTAAGGCTTTTGAAATACAGCCTAACACTTTGTTTATTTATGTTGAAGAGGTTGGCTATAAAAACAGAACAATTTTAGATGTTGAGCTTTCTGAAAGTATTGATACATTAACTGAAAATGTTAAAAAATCATTTATTCAATTAATAAAAAGTTTACCTAATAAGATATAAAAAATTTTTTATTTATAAAAATTGTTAATTTTTACACATTTTTATATCTTTTTTTATCTACTTTGTAATTAAGTCTTTTAGTAACTGTATGTATTATAGTATTATGAATTTTAACAAAAAAAATTTTATAAAACGATTAAAGGAAATAAGATTGGCAAAGAAATTAACCCAAGAAAATGTTGCCGATAAAGTTGGTTTAGAAACATCTAACTATTGCAAGATTGAACGAGGTAATTCTACTCCTTTGTTGCCGAATTTATACAAAATAGTTAAGGCACTAGATATATCTTTTGACGAACTTATAGACTATGACCATTTCAATGATGAAAAATTTATTGATGAAGCAAATTTAAAAATATACAACAATTTTACCCTCAAACAAAAACAATGTATTTATAAAATTTTGCGAGCAATAGAAGATTTTAAATAAAAGGATAGTGCAACTCTGCCGCCGGCACAGACAACTAAGGTAATGACCGGAAAGGAGAGTTAAAACTATGATTTTAGACAAAATAATAATGCTACTAATCGTAGCAACGCTATTCATAGTAGCATCAAATCTAAACTCATAGGGTACTAAGTGAAACTCCAAGGAAGTCCAATTTCTTTGGAGTTTCCCCCTATATATCCAATATACCATATTTTTATTTTTTTTCAAGACTTGTGCAAATAGCTTTATATTAAATTGCTATAAAAATAACATAAGACAAAAAAATTTATAACTTCAATATTTTAGCGATGTAATAAAATAAAAAACTTTGAAAATAAAATATTAAAGGGGCTAGCCTGCATCTTTTTAAAAACTGTCAGAACAACACATTACTTCAGTTTAAGAACTGATAGTTTAATGAAAGGAGGGCTGGTATTATGGAAAATATTAATTTGACTTTAATTTTAGTTTTATTAATTTTATACATAATAAAAAATGGCACTTATCTAAGATGAGCACCACTTCAGCTTTATGCAGTTGACGGTAGTTAGAGCTACCGCCCCTGATATTTTTATTATAACTTATTTTTAAAATTTTTCAAGAGGTTTTAAAACAAATATTTCTTCAAAGTTTCCTTGTCAAAGATTTCCATGCTTTCTTTGCTGTGGATGAAAATTAAGCAGCTTATTACTGTTTTAAACATTGTAAATTCGCTGAATTCAAATTTTCGCCTTAAATCATCCATGTTTTCTGCCAGGAATTCTGTTATCAAGGTTTTGTTTTTCAAGGTTAATGAAGTGAAAAAATCCAGCCCTTCTTTTGTTGTAATTCCCTCAAAATAAAGAATATCGGGAGACTGGAATTCTATAAATCTCATTGCTTTATCAAGGTTGAAGCCGATGTTTTCATTAAGCTCACATTGTGAAACATTTTTGAGCTTATATTTTGCAATAGATTCTAAGGTCATTACGTTTTTGTTTTTAGGAATTAAATTTGATAAAATTGAATAAATTAAATGTGTTTTGCCCGATAATGATGCTCCGCAAATCAAAACAACACCCGGTTTTTCCAGAGAATTTTTGATAAGATTAATATTTTCTTTTGAAATATTGATTTCTTCAATTTTTAAAGGCGGATGATAAATTTTAATTAAAATTCTCTCCCCGTTAATCGTCGGAAAGGCGCTTATGCTTGCGGTTAATTCCTGGTTATCAACATTAAAGACTAATTTTCCCAATTGTGGAATTTCAAAAACATTTGGGTCTAAATTACACATTGATTTTAACGATTGGACAAAAGGATTAATTAAAAGGCTGGGGATTACGCCTGTTTGAGCGGTTTCGTTTCCGATTTTAAAATTAACACTTAAGCCGTCTTGTGTAGATTCAAAAAACAACTCATGGACATTGTTTGAGATGGCTTGTTTTAAAATTGCCCTAAAGAGTCCTTGAATGTGTTCGCTTGAAAGGTCGCTTGTGTGAAGCTCATCTTTCCAGGAGAAATTTTTTGAATTATCAATATTGATATCGTTTACTTTTGATTTAATGTCGTAATATTCGTTAATTTTTTTAATAATGCTTTTTTCGCTTGCAATCACAGGGTCGATATTTTTTCCTGTTATTTGGACAATTTTATCAACAGAAAACAAATCCATAGGATCAGCCATTGCTATTGTTAAAGTATCTTCAATTATAAACAAAGGCAGAATTTTGAACCTTTGTGCATCTTTATAACCGATAAAATCAAGGCATTTTTTATCAATTGTATAATTTTCAAGATCAACACTCGGTGTGTGAAGCTTTTCTTCTAAAAATTTCATCAAAGAAGCTTCTTCAATCATATTTGTGTTGATTAAAATCTGCCCGATGTTTGTATTTTGCGCAATAGCAAGTTCTTGCGCATGTTCAATATCGTCATAGGTAACAAGCCCGTCACGCACAAGGTCGTATTTCAGCTTATCAATTGTTTTGTTGTCTAATTGTCCGGAATCGTTTATTAAATTCATTTTTTATCCCAAATATTTATTGATTTTTTCTAAAACATCGCTAAATTCAAAAGGTTTTGTAATATATTCATCTGCGCCTGTTTCCTCACCGATTATTTTGTCTTCATCTTGGCTTCTTGCGGTTATCATAACAATCGGAATGTTTTTATATTTATTATCAAATTTTAACAATCTGCAAATTTTATATCCATTGATTTTTGGCATCATAACATCTAATATTACCAAATCAGGATTTGAATTTTTTGCTAAATTTAACCCTTCTTCCCCGTCAAACGCAACGATACACTCAAAACCTTTTGCTTTTAACATAAAAGATAAGGTTTCAACAATATCTTTTTCATCATCTACAATTAATATCTTTTTCATTTTAAATTCCTCAAAACCGCCCCTTAATTATTTAAAAGTTTAATCATCTGGTGAGAATCATTATTTTTATCAAAATTATAG
>CAPYQR010000189.1 GCA_948742005.1 uncultured bacterium | reverse complement strand
TGAAGTAATCGACTCAAAACAAAACGAAGAAATAATTTCAATCCGCTCAATTCCTGATAATTATACAACAAAATTCCGCCACAGAAGCTTAAACTCAACAGCTTTAATAATTTATACTTCAGGAACAACAGGAAATCCAAAGGGCGTTGAAACAACATTTAAAAATATTTTATCGCAAATGGAAGATTTGAAAATAATGCTAAATGAAGTTTTTAAAGAAAAACACTTAAGCATTTTATCAATTTTACCGATGAATCACCTTTTCGAGCTTACTTTCGGCTTTGCCACATTTTTAAATATGGGCTATTCGATTTATTACACAAAATCACTGCGCCCGAAAGATGTTTTAAACATTATGAAAGACAAAAAAATTAAATTCATGTGCACCGTTCCTTCGTTTTTCAGAATGTTGAAAATGCAGTTTGAATCAGATTTAGCAAAACAATCAAAATTCAAACAAGCACTTTTTAATTTTAATTTTCACATCATGGCAAAATTTTTGCCTTTTGATTTTGTTAAAAAATTCTTATTTAAAGATATCCACAAACAATTCGGAAATGAATTTTACGGATTTGTTTCAGGAGGCGCTCCTATGGATATTGAAATGGGAAAATATTTCTACAGAATCGGAATCAATGCTTTTCAAGGATATGGTTTATCAGAAGCAAGCCCTGTTGTGAGCGCAAATTTAAATAAAAAAATCAATTTGGCTTCTGTTGGAAAAATTCTCAAAAGCTTTGAAGCAAAAATCGACCCCGAATCAGGCGAGCTTCTTGTCAAAGGACCTGCTGTTATGAAAGGATATTACAAGCGCGAAGATTTAACACGCGAGGTAATAACCCCTGACGGCTGGCTTAAAACAGGCGATTTGGCACGCTTTGGCAAACAGAAAGAACTGTATATTACAGGAAGAATAAAAAATATGATTGTTCTATCGGGCGGCAAAAAAGTTTTTCCTGAAGAAATCGAAGTGCTGCTTGAAAAAAGCACATTTATAAAAGAAGTCTGCGCTTTTTCATCCAAAAAAACAACAGGCGAAAAAAAAGGAACGGAGGAAGTCGGAGTCATTGCAACACCAATAGATGAATTAAAAGAAAAATATTCGCCCGAACAAATCGAAGGGCTTATAAAAGCAGATATTAAAAAACTTTCTGTTCAATTAAGCCAATATAAAAGACCGACAAATATTAAAATTTATTTTGGGGAATTTCCCAAAACTGCAACCAAAAAAATAAAAAGAAAAGAGGTTGTTGAGCTTGCAAGATAATTTGCAGTTATTAAATGACTATTTAACCTATCTGGAGCTTGAGAAAGGTTTGTCTAAAAACACAATTTGCGCTTACCAAAATGATTTAATGTCTTTTTTGAAATTCATTAGTGCAAACAAAGAGATTGAAGAAATAAAACGAAAAGATTTCTCAACATTTACAAAATTTTTATACAAAAAAGACCTTTCACCAACAACAATTTCGCGAAAAATCGCATCAATCAAAGGTTTTTTTAAGTTCCTGTGCTTTAAGCAAAATATTCAATCAAATCCTGCAATTGCAATCAATTCTCCTAAATTACCCAAAAAACTTCCGAAAGTTTTATCTATTAATGAAATTGACAATATGTTAAAAAGCGACTTAAATATTTTAGAAAAAGCAATAATTGAGCTTCTTTATTCTTCGGGTGTGCGCGTAAGTGAACTTAGCGAATTAAAATTTAAAAATGTTGAACTGTCTAAAAAAATAATAAAAGTTTTTGGCAAAGGTTCAAAAGAACGTTTAATACCGATTAATCGAAAATGCATTAAAACACTTAGGGATTATTTAAAAGAACGCGAGAAAATTTACCTTGAATTTAATTGTAAAAATAATGTTATTGAAAATTTTTTCATTGATGAAAAAGGTAAAAAAATTACAAGACAGTTTATTTATAAAATAATCAAAAAACAAGGTCAATTGATTAATCGTCAAATCTCCCCTCACTCTATTCGCCATAGCTTTGCAACACATTTATTGGAAAATGGTGCAGATTTAAGAGTTGTCCAAGAGCTTTTAGGACACGCAAGCATTGTAACAACTCAGCTATACACACACATCAGCCAAAAAACATTAAGAGAAGTTTACTTTAAAATAAACGGTTAAAATCAAATCAAAAAGGCAAAACTCCGCCGTATTTTTTAAATAATTCCATAATTTTATCATCATATTTTATCCCGCCCAAAATCCCGGAAAAAACTTCTGCAACAAATTCATCAGGACTTATTGCTGCGTAATATGAAACATTTTTTACAATTCTTGCAAAATTTTCACTACCCAATTCTTCCTTAAATCTTTCTTTTGCCATAAGCAAAGAAAGCGCTGACGGGTCTTTTCCGTAGTAATTATATTGCTTGAACAATTTTTTGCCAACATTATTTCTATGAAGCTCATGTCCGATTTCATGGAAACAAACATGAAATTTTGAACATTCAGAAATTTTTGTTTTTTCATTTTGTTTTCTTGTCCTTGAAAACATTTTGCTGAAAAACAACTCCATTTGCGTAAGATAAAAATTCGCCCTGACTTTTTCGGAAATAGAAAGTTTTTCAGAACCCCTTAATACTTTTTCAAAAATTTCTTTTTGATTTTCGCTTAATTGAATTTCAGGGCTTAATAAGGCAGTTTTAATTAAGCCTAAATCATTTTGCGAGGGTTTTAATTCTTTTTTAAGCATATTTTCATTTATAAACAAAACACGCTTAAATAAACCATGCCCCATAGAGGCGGTCAAATAATCGTTTTGCAGCGGAACAACAATATCAATAATTCTTTTTTTATCCTTGCTTAAATTGTTAAACTGAACAATTGACTCATTAACATAATTTGCACAATCTAAATCGTTCAAATAATAATCGCTGATTTTAAGTTTATTTTTTGCAAACTCTATTGCTTCTTCCATTGTTTTTGAGGGGGTAAAATTTATTTCAGAGGATAGAAAAACAGGTTTTTTTTGATTTTTTACAAATAAAAAAGCGCAAGCAGAAGCTAATGTAAACAAAAAAAGTGCAGATGAAATTTTTTTATTAAAATTTTTATTTTTTTTGTTTGGTTTATTAATTTTTTTTATTGAATTATCAATTTTATTATAATTTATTGATGCGTTATTTTTTATTTTACTGCTTTTAAATTGAGGTGTTATAAAATT
>CAPYQR010000188.1 GCA_948742005.1 uncultured bacterium | reverse complement strand
TCAAGACTTTTTTCAAGTTTTGCTTTGATTGAATCATCATTTGTTATTATAATTAATCTGATTTTTTTATAATTTGATAAAATTTTATTAATTGAATGAAGTTCAAGTTCGCTTAAAGTGTCAAAAAGGAAAACAAGAAGAATTTTTGTTCTGTTTAAAATTGCAAAATGCCCATGGATGAATTCTCCAATTGCATAGGCGGTTGTATTTATGTAATTTATTTCTTTGATTTTTAGCGAAGCTTCGCTTGAGAGGGCATATTTTTCTTTTGAACCGATGAGGGGAAAGTTTTTTTGTTTTGAAATTAAATCAACGGCCAAATTGAAATTTTTCATTTTTTTAATATTATTTGTGGTTTTATGAATTGATTCAATTAACGAGTCAAGATGTTTTAATTCATTTTTGATGTTGATTTTTTTATTTTGTGCAAATTTTAGCGCAATCAGCCAAAGGGCAAAAACGGAAGCGCTGAATGTTTTGGTTGCGCCAATTGCCTCTTCTTTTCGGGCGTTTAAAAAGAAATTATAGGTGCAGTTTTTGTATAAGATTGACTCTTTGTTGTTTGTTATTGCAAGAGTTTCTTTTGTATGTTTTTTTATCAGTTCGAAGGATTTTACCGTATCAAAACTGTTTCCTGATTGACTAATAAAAATAAAAAGGGTGTTATCAATAGATATGCTGTTTGAAAATTCGCTTGCATATTCAACATCTGTTTCAATTTTTGATATTTTTTCAAAAAAAGTTTTACCAAAAAGCCCTGCATTATAAGACGAGCCGCTTGCGATTATTTTGATTTTATGAATATTTTGCGGAATTTTCAGGTTGATTTTTTGATTTATAATGTAATCGTTAATTAAACTTTTAATAATATTTTCTTGAGAATTAATCTCATGTTCCATTTTATAATCCATGTTCATATTATAATCTAAAAATGGCAAATTGTGTTTATGTTCATATTCCGTTTTGTGAAAAAAAATGTAATTATTGCGCTTTTTGTTCTTTTGAACTTTTGAACAAAAAAGAAGAATACCTGAGAGCTTTAGAAAAAGAAATCAGCTTGTTTTATAAAGGCGAAAAATTAAAAACGCTCTATTTTGGCGGCGGAACGCCATCTTTACTTTGCGGGTATGAAGTTGGGCGTATTTTGAAATATTTTTCATTGGATGATGATTGTGAAGTTACTCTTGAATTAAATCCCCACTCAATTAATTATGAAAAATTAAAAGTGTTTAAAGACCTTGGAATTAATCGTTTTAGCATCGGAGTTCAAAGTTTTGATGATAAAATATTGAAAAATATTGGAAGATTGCACACAAAAAAAGATATTTTGAATACGATTGATGATATCAAAAAGCTTGAAATTGATAATTTTTCTATTGATTTAATCTACGGGCTTCCTGCGCAAACTTTGAAAAATTGGGTTGAAACACTTGATATTGCTCTAAAATTAAATCCTGCACACATTTCTTTTTATGGTTTGAAAATTGAAAAAGGAACGAAATTTTATAAATTTCCTCCGAAAAATCTCCCCTCAAGCGATGAACAGGCGAGAATGTACGAAATCGGAATTGAAATGCTTGATAAAAAATATATTCATTATGAATTTTCAAATTTTGCACGGTGTGAAAAATATTTTTCAAAACATAATCTCACCTATTGGCATCGTGGTCAATATTACGGTTTTGGTCTTGGTGCAAGCGGTTTTTTAAACAAAGCAAGATATACAAATACTTTAAATTATAAAAAATATGTTGACTTTTTTTTGAATAATAATGTTTCAAAAATCCGCACTTTTCAAAATTTAGACCTTAAAGAGGAAGTGGAAGAAGAAATATTTTTAAATCTTAGGACTTTTG
The DNA here is from genome assembly GCA_948742005.1 of uncultured bacterium. Classification (GTDB taxonomy): domain Bacteria; phylum Cyanobacteriota; class Vampirovibrionia; order Gastranaerophilales; family Gastranaerophilaceae; genus RUG14156. Next base: position 1,322 of record CAPYQR010000188.1, on the reverse strand, counting down.
AGGGGTTGAATCTTGATAATGTTTATGAAAAATATGGAATTGATATTTATTTAAAATATAAAAAAATTTTTGATAAATTTATTAAAGATAAATTTTTGATAAAGACTTTTGAAAACGGAAAAAATATTATTAGATTTTCAAAATCGGGCATCCTGGTTTCTAATGAGATTTTGTGCGAATTTATTGATGTATAAAAACTTAACGAAGTTTAACATAATTGTACAATGGAGATTTTAAGGCTAAAATTATATTATGCAGAAAAATTATACTTTTAAAAGATGGTATGATGAAAAACCTTACGCGGACGAAGTTTTAGAAATTTTAAAACATTTGTCCCTGCAAACGCACTATGATATTGCGCGCGAGGTTTTAAAAATCATAGAAGCAATTAAAGTTAATTCAAGAGAATTACAAGACGCCCCCTTAACTATCGGCGTTGAAAGAGCTTTGGGGCTTTATTCTCAAAATTATTCCCGCAGATGGTATGATAAAAATCTTCCTGTTAATCGAATTTTTAAAAGTGCTTCCTGTTTGCAGGGCGAAGATTTCCAAAATATTATGCAGGGGATGTTTACAAGTTTGAAAAGTGAAAATGTACAGTAGAAAATAATATGAATGATATTCAAAAACAAGAACTGATTAAAGATATGCAGCAAGTTGTACGGCAAATGAAGCTTGATGATATTGAAGAAAATCCCGAAAGTGAATTTGAGATGTTTGATTGTTCTGCTTGTGCCAAAACTGCTCCTTTGGCAGGTTCTATTCAATATTCAAAATACAGATTATGTAACGATTGTGTTTTGATGTATGAGGCTGCGCTTAAATTAAACAAGGTTCAAAATATTGATGAATTTATGCAAAAAACAGAAGATTTAAGGCTTCAAAACATGTGTGAATTTATCAAAACAGATAAATCAAGAGAAAATAATTAAATATGAAAAATATTGTAATTTTAGGTTCAACAGGTTCGATTGGAACACAGGCGCTTGAAGTAATTGAAAAATTAAATGAAAACAGTTTAAAATATAGGATTTTGGCGCTTTCCTGCGGAAAAAATATTAAACTTTTAAAAGAACAAATAAGAAAATTTAACCCAAAAATAGTTTGCATCCAAGATAAAAACGACATTAAGGAATTAAAGGATGAATTTTCAAATCTAGAAATTTTAACAGGTTCTGATGGGCTTTTAGAACTTGCAGCAAGAAAAGAATGTGATATTTTTCTTGTTGCGACAAATGGTGTTGTTGCGCTCGGCGCTGTGGTTGAAGCTTTAAAAAACAAGAAAAAAGTTGCGCTGGCAAATAAAGAAACTCTTGTAATGG
>CAPYQR010000187.1 GCA_948742005.1 uncultured bacterium | reverse complement strand
AGTGTGGATAGATTAATGGCGCTATCTAACGTATTGCCTGTGAAATTAACTTTGTTATTAAAAGATTTATATAAAGTTGATTTTTCATTTAAAAATGTCTTTGAAGTATTTAAAATATTTTGATTGTTGAGTTTTTCTTCTTCTTTTTGTTTATTTTTCTTGCCAAAAATCAATTTCAAAACCGGAGGCAATAAAGCACTTGCAATCATTGCTTTCATAATTGCAGTTCCTCCGCCTGTTGAATTTTTCCAGAAAGTTTTATAAGAATCCAACATTTCAGTTTCCGCACCTTTTAAAAGAACGTTATCTTTTAACATTTTTGAAAATTCAGGCTGTTTTGCAAAAATTTGAAGATGATTTTCCTTAAAATTACGTGTAATTGATTTTGATTTTTGCAAAATCTCATCAACAGATGGTTCGTATTTAACCCCATGGTTTAAAACATTAAAGAAACTTGAAAATTTTGAAAATCCTTTTGCATTTTGTGCTTGCGCAAAGCCTGTTTTAATTTTGTTTGCAAATGAATTTTTTTCTTTTTTAAGTATATTTTCAGCAATCTTAAGAGCTTCTTTTGAAGTTTCTGCAAGAACTCCCATTGTGCCTGTTTTTTTATCAATTGTTAATAATTTCAGATTATTATCTATATTATCAATAATTTTTTTAACAAAACCGCCGCCGACCGTTAAACCGAGGAAAGAACCCAAAAACGCCTGCAGGAAATTTTTTGTTGCAATCATCTGCTTATCTTTTTCTTCAGAACCGGGCATGTTCATAACAGCGACAGGTTTTAAAATTCCCGCAACAAACAAAGAATAAATAGCATTATAAGCTGCTTCATTTTCATTAACAAATTCGACAAGTTTAAATCCTGTATCAAAAAGCCCGCCGAAGCTTAGCGCTTTTGCGGGTTTTGATATCCTTGTGTTTAATTGTATTTCTGCTTGTTTGTTTTGCGCCTCTTTGCTTTGCGCTTGCTTGTTTTGCGCTTTGCCGAAGCGGCTGTGATATTGTGTATTTTTTAGATAATGCTCGTAGTTTTGCGTTCTAAGTTCCATAGTACCTTTATAAAACATGTGAATTTATTTTTTTGCGCATTTTAAAAAAACAATACTTATTTTCATCTAAACAGTTGATATTGTTTGTTTTTTCATAATTTCAGCATATTGTTCAATTCTGTCTATTATCAATTTTTCAAAATTTATTTCAAAAATTTCATTAATTTCTTTTATAAAAAAGCATGGGCTCGTGATGTTAATTTCAATAATTTTCCCGTCAATTACATCCAATCCTGCAAGAAAAATCCCGTCATGCTCGAATTTTTCTTTAATTGCATGTTCCAAAATTTTATCTTTTTTACTTAGTTGAGCAAATTTAAGAGTGTTTTCGTTGTGTTCATTAAATTTAAAATCATTATTGGAAGGAACTTTGCGAACACAATAATCAAACAATTTTCCACAAATATAGATTAATCTTTTATCACCATTAACAGCATCCGGCAGATATTTTTGAACCATGACCTGTGTTTTATAGTTGTTTGTGGCGTTTTGTATAATGGTATTAATGTTTTTATCTTTATCGTTCAAATAAAATACGCCTGAGCCAAAACAACGATTTGTGGGTTTGATTATTATTTCTTTTTCTTTAAATAAAAATTCTTTAATTACTTTTTCATTAGCTGAAACTACATTTTCAGGAATAAACCCTTGAAATTCATTAACATATAATTTTTCATTTTTTTCTCTTAAGGCTTGAGGTTTATTAATTATTAAAACGTCATCATTAACATAAGATAAAATATAAGTTGCGTTAATATAATCAATATCAACAGGAGGGTCAGGACGGAAAAATATTATATCGAAATTATTCAAACAAACAATTTCTTCTTTTTCTTCTTTTTTAATATCAACCTTAGGATTTGCTATAAGAAATGTTTTATAGCAAATTGCAAAAGGAATGTTATTTTTTTGAAAAAGTCCTGATTTTAATGCAACAAAGACATTATAGCCACGGTTTAAATATTCATAGATAAACCAAAAATTTGTTACCAATTTATTAAATTCAAAATATTTAAACTCAACATCATCAATTACAATTAATATATTTTTCATAATTTGATTATATCAAATAACAAATTTTTGTGTATAATATTTATATGAAATATTGTCCTTTTAAAAACGGAGATTGCACAGCTGATTGCGCCTTGTTTATATCAACAAACGACCTAAATGAAACCGTTGCAAACAGGCTCAAATCAATTGGTGTAATTAATTATACTGATGAACAAAAAGGCATCTGCTCGCTTAAAAACATGGCTCTTGCACAAAGCAGGTTTATTTTTGAAAATACAAAAGTTTTTAAAAATTAGAATTAGAAAAACAAATAACGGAGAAAAATATTGTTCAGGGAAAATATAATTACGGAATTAAAATCAAAAATAAATCAAGACCCCGAAAATATTGAAAATTATAGAAATCTTGCAAATTATTTTGTTGGAGGATGCGATTATGAAAGCAATGATTGCAAGTGCTTTATTGCAACAACAAAGCTAAATTAATCGAGCCCGATAATTTTATAACATATTATAATCTTGGAAATATTTATGCCGAGATTGAAAATTTTGAATCAGCCTTATCAAGCTATGAAAAAGCTCTTGAATTAAATCCGAATAATTCTGATATCTACAGTGCTCTCGGGTATTTATATCAAGATGTTGATAATCTTGAACAAGCAAAAAAATGCTATCTTAAAGCAATTGAATTAAACGATACAAACTATGAAAATTATATCAGCATTGCAAATATTGAACAAAATCTGTATCATTTTGAAGATGCAATAATAAATTATCAAAAAGCTTATGATTTAAATAACAAAAACGCAAAATCCGCTTTATGTCTAGCAAATGCATACGCAACAGTTAAAAATTACAAAAAAGCACAGGAGTTTTTCTCGCGCGCAATAGAACTTGATAACAATTATTACTCCGCCTGGGTTTGCAGGGCTATAGCTTACTGTGACGATAAAAACAATGAAGAAGCAATTGAAACTTTAAAACAAGCAATTGAATTAAATCCTGATAAAATTAACGCTTATATTATTTTAGCCAATATTTTATCTGATGAAAAAAGATACGAAGAGGCATTATCACTTTACAAAACAGCAAATAAATTATCAAGTGAAAATTCTAAAAA
>CAPYQR010000186.1:1255-3193 GCA_948742005.1 uncultured bacterium | reverse complement strand
ATGTTAATCAGGTTTCAATTAAAGCAAAAACTAACGAACAAATGGATTCTGTCGGAGAATCTTTAGCAATCAGCGCAAACGCGGTTGTTTTGCTTGATGAATTAAATCCGTGCTAAAAGCTCCGCTTCCTTTTTTCTTTCTTTCATAATTTGCGCTCTTTTGTTTCTGTATAACATATCGCAAAATGCTTCAATTCTTGTGATAAAGCCTGCTTCTCCCGTGTGCTCGTCTATTGTCAGATTAAGGTGCGGTTTTGAATATTTTTTGGCTTTTCTTCTGATATCTTCTACCATTAAGCTGTCAGGCCCGCATCCAAAAGCGGTTAATGTGATAATTCCGTCTATTTTTTCATCTTCAAGATAGTGTCCTGCGCATCCTGTCATTTCATGCTGATTTGCCCAATATAAAGTAGCATTAAGACAATTCATCCCGCCTTTTAACTGTTCAGGCGTTAACTGGTAGGCGTTATATACTCTGACATTCATTTTTTCAAGTTTTTTAATAATATCCATACAGGAATGTTTGTCATAAACATTATACCCATGTCCGATTAGCGCAATGCTTATAGGTTTTGATTCTTTTTTAGGAGGAATTATAACATTGCCTTCTTTTGCATTTTTAAGCGCAGATTCAAAATCGAGCCCGTTTTGAACCATTACATTAAAATTATTTTGAACGATAAAACCTGCATTTTGTGCTTCTTTTATTGTTTCAAGATTATTAACTCCGTAATATGAAGCAATTTCTTTTAAAAAATCGATTAAATTATTATTTTTTTCAGATTTATCCAATGTTGCTTCTATTATTTTATAATTACCTTTGACAACATTGCGGATTAAATCAGGCAGCCCTCTTATTTTAGAACAATTGTAAATTTTAGGCGCAATTGATTGGATTGACGGAACAAAGATATTTTTAACTCCTTTTTCAATCAAATCGAGCACATGTCCGACATAAATTTTAATCGGCAGGCATGTTTCCGTTACAACTAAAGAAGCACCCTGTGCAACAGTTTTTTTGGTTGTTGAACCGGATAAAATTATCTCAATTCCAAGCTTATTTAAAAATCCATACCAAAAAGGAAAATAATTATAATATGACATAGCTTTGGGAATTCCTATTATTTTTTTATTTTCCATTTTTAAATCCTTATTAATTAAAATTTGTTATACGAGCGTTTTATTTAAATATATAATAAAAAAGGAAAAATAATGTTACTATTTGTAAAATTGTTAAAAATATTAAAATTTATGTCAATTTTTATTGTTTTTCTGTTTTAAAATAATATATATATGTATTTATTTGGGTGCTAATGTCTTTTCAATATTTAAATCCATACAATAATCAATTTCAATATCCTATTCAAAACGGATATCAAAATAACTATGTTCAAAACCAAACGGGACAATATCCTGTTTATTTGCAAAATCCAATCCAGGCAAGCTTTTATAATCAGGGTTTAGTGTATCCGTTCAATAATCCTTTTTATCAGCCAAATTTGGCACAAAATTTTAATTCCCCCGATTATCAATTTATGGGTACTATTCCATCTCCTACCGGCGAGCGTACATATTTATATCAGCTTCAAAACGGACAAAAAGTTGCAATTTTGCCAAGAAAAAACAGCAATACAATTGTTAAAACTTTTCTTGATGCAGGTTCTATGAATGAAACAGATAGAATTCGCGGAATCAGCCACATGGAAGAGCATATGCTCTTTAAAGGCTCATCAAAACTTAAAGAAGGTGATGTCTTTAAATTAACGGGTTTAATGGGCGCAAGCACAAACGCTTCAACAGATTATGCTAAAACTGATTATTATATCAGCGCACCTTATTTTGATAAAAATGATTTTCAAAAAGTTATTGAAATTCAAGGAGATATGATTTCAAATCCGCAAAATTCTCCAATAGCGCTTGAGCGCGAAAAAGGACCTGT
>CAPYQR010000186.1:0-1245 GCA_948742005.1 uncultured bacterium | reverse complement strand
CCATAAATGTGAATTAGATTTTCCGCTAGTTCAGATAATATTTTTTCATCTGCTTTAGATAAAACAATAAGAAATCTTTTTCAGGTTAAATCAAATTCCCATGATCTTGTTGCGGGGTCAATTGAAACAGTCAGCAATTTAACAAGTGACGATATGAAAAAACATCATCAAACATATTATGATCCTAAGGATTTATACACTGTTATTGTGGGAGATGTTAATCCTGCAGAAGCAATTGAGCTTGTTAATAAAAATTTTACCTTAAAATCAAACAATTTAGAAAAACATTACGAACAAATTACGCCGATAAGAACTTCAATCCGTGAAGATATTAGAAGCACAAAAACAAACTCGACAAATGTTATCATGGCTTTTTCAGGACCTCGCGCAGTAGATTCAAGAGATTTTGTAATTGCACAAATGATAAATACTTATCTAAGCGCATGTTCAACCTCGGAATTTAAAAGTAAAATTGAAGATATGAATGCAGGATATGAATCTGCGCTTAAAAAAGTAAGCTTAAAAGATGATGATCCTTATGCTTTAATTAATGTTATTTCGCTTAATCCAAATGATGAACAAAAAGGTATTGATGCTTTTTATGATGCTGTTTTGAATTTGCAAAACAATTATATATCTGATGATGACCTTTTGGTTTTGAAAAAATATATTGAAAAATCAAAATTGCTTAATATGGATGATAGCGAAGAACTTTGTGATTTGCTTGGAGTAAGCATGATGGATAATTCCATTAATTTATTCAGCAATTTTTATAATATAGCGGATTCAATTACAAAAGAAGATATAAGAAATTTTGCAAGAAGATATTTTGATTTAAACAAGGTTGCAATGACAATTGTACATCCTGCAAGTGTAAGCGAAAGTGAAATTCAAAAAAATTACAATTCTTCAAAATATTCTTTTAAAAATACAGTTAAAAACAATGTACAAATTGCATTTTGCGGACAAACAAAATTAAGCACGGAATCTATTGAACAAATTTTAATGCCAAACAATACACATCTTGCAATTGATAAATCAAAAAATGATTTATGCGTTTATTCCTGGAGTGTTGATACTCCTCCAATAAAGCCCAAAAATCCAAACATTCCTGCTGTTTTAGCATACATGTTTCAAAAAGGTTCTGAATATAAAAATCAAAACGAACTTGAACGCTATAAAGAACTAAATGGAATTGATACACTTGTTGAAGTTTATGGCAAAAGTATTGATATCCACGCAACC
>CAPYQR010000185.1 GCA_948742005.1 uncultured bacterium | reverse complement strand
CTGTATTTGCTTTTGTTGGTAATTATAACTTTATGTTCACGTGAATTTGTTAAAATTTTAAGACACAAAGGATTTCACCCGAGCTTGTCAATAGTTGTCTTTTCTGCGGTAATTTTTACAACTTTAACTTTTTTTCACAGGTTTGATTTAGTGCCCCCAATGCTTACCTTAACAATTATGGCATCTTTTTTAATTGTTCTTTTTAAAGGCAGGCAGCCTTATATTGTTAATGTTGCAACGACCAGCCTCGGGGCTTTGTATTGCGGATGGCTTCCGTGTCATTTGCTTTTGATAAGGCAAATCGGGTTGTCAAGAGTCGGAGTTTTTCAGTTTTCTCCCTCAAGCGGCTTGTATTTGCTTTTGTTTGTTTTTTTGGCAGTTGTAATGACGGATATAGGAGCTTATTATTTTGGGGTGAATTTTGGAAAAAGAAAACTCGCAGAAGTAATAAGTCCTAAAAAAACTGTCGAAGGTGCAATAGGCGGCGCAATCTGCGCTATTGCGGTTTCATGTTTGGGAGTTTTTTATACTGATTTAAGCTTGCTTCAAACAATAATTGGCGGGATTTTAATTACAGTTTCGGCACAGCTTGGCGATTTATCGGAATCTTTAATAAAACGTGATGCAGGCGTTAAAGATTCAAGTGATATTTTGCCCGGGCATGGCGGAATGTTAGACAGGTTTGACGGTTATATTTTTGCAATTCCTGTCGCTTATTATTATTTCATGCATTTTACATGCGGCAAAAATGTTTTTATTGAGTTTTTGAAATATTTAAAAGGTGCAATAAATGTCTATTTCTAAACCCGACAATAAAGATTTATTGCAATTGGATAAAAACAGAACAGAAAAATTAATTTCTTTTGAAGAAAAATATGACATAAAATTTAAAGATTTAAATGCATTAAATCAAGCGTTTTTTCATACTTCTTTTATCAGGGAAAATAACTTGGATGAAAGCCTTTCCTATGAAAGATTGGAATTTTTGGGCGATGCGGTTTTAAAACTTGCTATTAGTGAGATTCTATTTTCAAAATATGAAGATTATCAAGAAGGAAAGCTTTCAAAAATACGCTCGCATCTTGTTTCTGATAGAAATATTTATAACTATGCCTTAAAGCTAGGTTTTGAGGAGATGATAGTCCTGGGTAAAAATGAAAAAAACCATGGCGGAGCAAAGAAAGAATCAATTCTGGCATGTTCTTTTGAGGCATTTTTGGGAGCTGTTTTTCTGGAATACAAATCAAGAGGATATAAAAAAGTTAAGGATTTTTTGGAAAAAAATTTTATTGACGATATTTTATCAATGGAAAACAAGACAAGTTTTTTAAACCCTAAAGCAATTTTACAAGAATATACACAGGGTCTTAATCATAAGCTTCCTGAATATATTTTAATTAATGAAACAGGGCAGGAGCATGAGAAAACTTTTTTTGTTGAAGTAAAATACGGCGGAAAAATTTTAGGAAAAGGAAGTGCTAAAAGCATTAAATCTGCCCAGCAGGAAGCCGCGCTTGATGCTTTAATTAATTTGAAAATATTAAAGGATTCAAAATGAAAACAATAATTTCACCATCTATTTTATCTGCTGATTTTGCTAATCTTGAAAGAGATATAAAAAAAGTTGAAAAATTTGTTCCCTGGCTTCATGTTGATGTTATGGACGGAATATTTGTTCCTAATATAACAATTGGCGCTCCTGTTGTTAAATCAATCAGAAAAGTTACAAACCTTTTTTTAGATACTCATTTGATGATAGAAAATCCAATAAAATATATTGATGATTTTATTGATGCAGGAAGCGATTTGATAACTTTTCATATTGAAGCATCAAAGGATGATACAATTAAAACAATAGAAAAAATTAAATCCAAGAATAAAAAAGCAGGAATTTCGATTAAACCAAATACTCCTGTAAAAGCAATTAAAGATTTTGTTGATTTGGTTGATTTGGTTTTAATAATGAGTGTTGAGCCGGGTTTTGGCGGACAGAAATTTATTTACGACACGCTTGATAAAGTTGCCGAAATTAAACAGTATTCTAATAATTCAAACTTGATAATTCAATTTGATGGCGGAATAAATGATGAAACAGCAAAATTATGTAAAAATTCAGGTGCTGATTCTTTGGTTGCAGGCAACTATATTTATAAATCAGAAAATATTGAAAAAGCAATAAAATCACTTATTTAATTTTTATATTCCTAATTCTTTAACCATGATTGGAACAAGTGTTTCCCACATTTTTCCGCTGGCGCGCATTTTTGGCAAAATCTCTTTTACTAAATATTTTTCAGATGATGTATCAATATATTTATAAGCTTCAAAAATAACAATTCCGTCTTCTTTTTTTAAATCTTCAAAAATTTTATCTTCCCAGTCATTGTTTGGCTTAAAAAGTCTGATGATAACAAATCTAACATCTTTACCCCAATGTTTCTGCGCTTCATTTTTAGATTCAATAACAAGAGTTTTATACATCTTTTCCCCAATTTTTGCATAAATTGGCTGAAACTCCTTTTTATCAAACAAATAAGCATTAATCCGCGCAACAAAAAATGATTTTTTATAAAACGGAATCCTCTCATATCTAACCAACCTGCCGTTTTTTAATTTGTAAAACAAATCATGAGAACTCCTGGCACATTTTGTGTAGACTTCGATGATGTTGTGGCGTGTGTATACATATAATATAATTTTTGGGTGTTTGTTGAATATTTTGTAAAATTTTTTATTTGTTAGTTGAAAATATATTTGTTGAGGTTTGACAAATGGTGAAGATTGATTATAAACCGGTCGATTTGTATATTTTGAAAGATTGTGTGCAAAAGTTTCTTTTTCTTTTAAATGATTTCCGTAGGTGTGCGTATCGCCAAATATCAAAATTGGCAAATTATCAGAAGAAATATTTTCAATTTTTTTATGATGAATTTTTATTTTATTATCGTTTTTATAAATATAACTTTGCACAAGTTGTGTTTCTGTTTTATTTTTATATATTCTAAAATAAGTCTTTATATCTTTTGTTGTGCGAAAAGGTGTATTAGAATATAGATCGCAAAAAAAGAAAAATATTATTGATAATAATAAAAATAATAAGACAGCTATAATTATTGCTTTTGCGTTTTTCCTCATTTATAAATCAAACTCTCCGGCTAAAACCTTAGCTGTTTCTTCCCATAAAAGAGAATTATAGCATTCTTTGTTTT
>CAPYQR010000184.1 GCA_948742005.1 uncultured bacterium | reverse complement strand
TTGCAACTTGTACAATTGCTACCCGAAGAATAACATTCCGCACATTCTGAATTACAAGATACGCAATATTTTGATGCAGCAGGCGAAGTCTTACCACTGCCGCAACTTGTACAAGCGGACGCTCCCGCCGAAGAAACTGAACCTACAGCACAAGGGATTTTCCTGCCGCCAGGACACATATAACCGTCAGGGCATAGTTGACAAGAAGTTGTTTGTTTTCCTACTAATGCAAAATACCCATTGCCGCAAGCAGTACAAGAATACATACCCTCAGTTGTTGCAACGCTGCCTCCAACCGTTGTTGTTGATTGTTTACAATTAACACATGAAGATTGTCCTTCTGCTCCTTGAGCAGTACCTTTTGGACAGATAATATATTTGCCGCTTGGACAATAATGTCCCTTTTTGCAAGGTTCACAATTTGTTGTTTGACCGGTAACGCTTGCAAATTGACCATTGCCGCACAAGGTGCATTGAGTCATGCCCGTATTTGTAGCTACACTTCCTTGTGAACTGGTGCTTGACTTAACACAGGCAATGCAAGCAGTTTGTCCGGTTCTATTGTTTGCTTCACCTTTCGCACAAGGCTCAAATTTTCCATTAGCACATTTATGTCCAACGGTACAAGGCTGGCAAGCAGTAGTTTGAGCTGTGTCTTTGGCGTATGTTCCGGCTCCGCAAAGAGTACAAGTTGTTTGTCCTTTATTTGTTGCAACCGAACCTTGCTGGGTGGCAGTTGATTTTAAACAATTATCGCATTTATTCATCCCTTCTCTCGGAGCTGCAGTACCTGGTTTACATTGTTCAATTTTAGAACCGCCATCTGCAGTTTGATAACAATAATGTCCTTTAGGGCAAATTGTACATTTGCCTTTGCCATCTAAATAATATCCGGGATCGCATTGGTTGCATTTTTTTGAATCACATTTTGTACAATGAGGGTCGTTGTATCTGTCTATACATTTTTCACATTCGCAATTTCCAACATTTTTATATTCATTAGATTGACATGTTCTTGTACAGGTTATACATTTTTTAGGAGTTATATAACACATTGCGCAATAACCGCTAGGATAAAGGCTGTCGCAGTTTGTTGAAATTCTGGGTTTCATTGAAGAGGCCGAAGTCAGTCTTTTTGAAATTGTCGGAGTTAAAGCGGCAATAATGATTGAAATAACAAGCAAACTGATTGCAATTTCAACAAGAGAAAATGCGTTTTTCAGCTCTAAAAAATTTTTCTTTAAAAGCTTTCTTACTTTCTTTTTCATATTTTTACTTTAACTCCTATCATTTATATTTTCTTTAATTTAAAACTTATCGCTACTCGCATCTGCATTTTGACTTATTTTTCTTTGTTCCTGCGGGACATTCTCCGCCGCAGGTTACACACGCTTCTTCGCCGTAACATAAAGTACATTCCAAATAAGGCTTGCCATCCGGTTTTTTAAGGTTACATGGAAAATTTATATCACATTCTTCAGATGTAATTAATTCCCCCTTGTTAAATACCATTTCATTTTCTGCAGCAAATTTACTTGATATAACAGGAGCAAATGCCGCAAGAAAAACAGAAATCGCAACAAGCGAAAACATAAGTTCAAGCATTGAGAAACCTTTTTTCCTCAACAATAAAACTCTATTAAAGTTAAATTCGTCCATGCTTATTCTGAATAACATAATCTAATATTTAAAACAGTACTCTAACAAAAGTTATAACATTAGCGCATTTTGAAGTCAATAAAATAATAAAAAATATACAAAAAATCATGACAAAAGTTTATATTTATTTGCTTTAATATTAATTTTAATATAAGTTAAATAATATAATAATATTTAACAAAAAGAGGTTTTATGAACATTTTAATAACAGGAATCGCAGGCTATATCGGAAGCCATTGTGCATTGGAATTATTAAATCAAGGTTTTAATATTGTTGGTTTTGATAATTTAGAAACGGGTCATATTGAAATAATTGAAGAATTAAAAAACCATGGAAATGTTAAATTTTATAAAGGCGATTTAAAGAATATTAAAGATTTAAAATTTTTATTCAACGAAAACAAAATTGATGCAGTTATTCATTTTGCCGCATACAGTCTTGTTGAAGAATCAACGAAAAACCCTTCAAAATATTATCACAACAACGTTTTTGGAACACTCAACCTTTTAGATGCTATGGTTGAATACGATGTTAAAAAAATTGTCTTTTCATCTACCTGTGCAACTTATGGCGAACCAAAATACACACCTCTTGATGAAAATCATCCGCAAAACCCGATTAATGCATACGGAAACACCAAACTTGCAATCGAATTTATGTTAAAAGACTACGATTCGGCTTATGATTTAAAATCAATAAGATTAAGGTATTTTAATGTTGCAGGAGCAGATAAAAAAGCAAGAATAGGCGAATGGCATGAAATTGAAACACATTTAATTCCAAACATTTTAAAATCAACATTCAAAAAAGGAAAAACTTTTAAAATATTTGGCGATGATTATTCAACACCAGACGGCACCTGCATTAGAGATTATGTTAATGTTGAAGATTTAGCGCGGGCACATCGTTTAGCGCTTGAATATTTAATTAAAGAAAATAAATCAGACGTTTTTAATTTAGGAACACAAAAAGGCGACAGTGTTAAGATGGTTTTTGAAACTTGCGAAAAGGTTTTGAATAAAAAAATTGATGTAGAAATTGCTCCAAAAAGAAAAGGCGACCCCGAAGCACTTTTTGCAAATTCAAAAAAAGCGGAAACAATTTTAAATTGGAAAAGCGAAAAAACACTTATAATTTTATCCTTTATTTTGCAAATTTTCACGCTTAAATAATATTAAGAAATATTAAGCAAGGAAAATAAAAAAGGCAATTTTTATTTAAAGATATACTTTATATATATGTAAGATGTAAATAAAAAATAAGTCACAAGGAGAGCAAAATAATGGCAAGAGTACTAATTTCAATGCCCGAAAAATTTTTAACACAAATTGATTCGGTAGCTCAAGGCGAAAACCGCACAAGAAGCGAATTAATCAGAGAAGCATTAAGAACATATATTAATCGTTCTAAAATTCGAGAAAACACTATCGCAAACAAAAACGCAAGCATTCTGGAAGCATTGCTTGATTAAAACAAAAAAACGAGGATTAAAGCTGAAAACTGCATAAGGAAAAGTTAAAAGAAGAACTAAAAACCAAAACACGAGAGATTA
>CAPYQR010000183.1 GCA_948742005.1 uncultured bacterium | reverse complement strand
TTTATTTACAGCATATTTTAATCTGATTGGGGGTTTATGAACGCAAAATATATTATTTTTGCTATATTTTTTACTTTTGGCATTTTTAATTTACTTTGTCCCAAATTAAGAAACTTTACCCAAAAATATTTTAAAAAAATCGGCAACTTTCTAAGCAAAATTACACTGTATGCCGGATACATTTTAATTGTATTGCCTGTTGGTTTACTGAATAAAATATGCAAAAGAGATAGATTATGTTTAAAAAACAACAAGACTACATACTGGGTGGATGCTTCAAAACATGATTTAGAAAGGCAATTTTAATTTTGAGTTACACATTAGGAATTAGCGCATATTATCATGACAGTGCATCTGCCATCGTTAAAAACGGAGAAATTATTGCAGCAGCACAAGAAGAACGATTTACAAGAAAAAAACATGACTCTTCTCTTCCAAAAAATGCTATTAAATATTGTCTTTACGAAGCAAATATTAAACCGCAGGATTTGTCTGCTATCGTATTTTACGAAAAGCCGCTTTTAAAATTTGAAAGATTATTAGAAACAACAATCGCCACCGTACCCACAGGAGCTGAATTTTTCAAAGATGCTATGCCGTCTTGGTTACAAGAAAAACTATTTATTCCAAACAAAATTGAATCTTTTTTTAAAAAAGAACTAAACTGCAAATCAAGCGATTTAAAAAATTGCCAAATGTTTTATACAACGCACCACGAGGCTCATCAGGCAAGTGCTTTTTACCCGTCTCCATACGAAAAAGCTGCAATTTTATGCATGGATGGAGTTGGCGAGTGGGACTGCACAAGTTGGGGAGTGGGAGATAAAGAAAACATAGAAATTAAACAAAAAATTGAATTTCCGCACTCTCTTGGTCTTTTATATTCAACTTTTACCGGCTATCTGGGCTTTAAGGTTAATTCCGGAGAATACAAACTTATGGGGCTTGCACCATACGGTGAAGCCAAATATAAAGACTTAATTTTAGAAAACTTACTGGATTTAAAAGATGACGGAAGTTTTTGGCTTAATCAAAAGTATTTCGGTTATTTAACAACAAAATACATGTATTCTAATGAAATAATTGAATTATTCAAAAAAGAGCCAAGAAAAAGTGAAGATACAATAACGCAAAAAGATATGGATATAGCCAGAAGCATACAGGAAGTTACAAATGAAATTGTTGTTAAAATTGCAAAAAATATTAAAGAAAAAACAAATTTAGAAAACCTTTGCCTTGCGGGAGGATGTGCTCTTAATTGCTCCGCAAACGCAAAAATTATTAAAGAAAAAATCTTTAAAAACATTTGGATTCAACCCGCTTCAGGAGACGCAGGGGGCGCTTTAGGAGCGGCATTAAAAATTGAATACAAAATATTTAATAACAAGAGAATTACAAACAATAAAAACGATTTTCAAAAAGGAAGCTTGCTTGGTCCAAAATACTCAGATGAAGAAATTTTAAAAACATTAGAAAAATATGGCGCAATTTACAAAAGATATGAAGACGAAAAATTGGCAAAATTCATTGCCAAAAAAATTGATAATGGTAAAATTATAGGTTATTTTCAAGGAAGAATGGAATATGGCCCGCGCGCACTAGGCAGCAGAAGCATATTAGCGGATGCCAGAAAACCCGAAATGCAAAAAAAGCTAAATTTGGCAATTAAAAAAAGAGAATCTTTCAGACCATTTGCCCCAAGCTGTTTAGAAGAAGACTTGTCAAAATATTTTGCAGCAGATGTTAAATCTCCATACATGTTAATAACCGCCCAAATCAACAATGACATCAAAAAAGAAATTGACCGCAATCTAAAAGGCTTAGACAAGCTCAAACAAGAACTGTCTACTATACCCGCCGTAACGCATGTTGACTATTCAGCAAGACTTCAATCGGTTTCAAAAGAAACGAATGTCAAATATTGGAGTATAATTAATGAATTTAAAAAACTGACAAATTGCTCAGTTATTATAAACACCTCTTTTAATGTTAGAGGAGAGCCGATTGTCTGCACCCCGGAGGACGCTTTCAAATGCTTCATGTTTACAAATATTGATATTTTAGTTTTGGAAAATTATGTTCTTTTAAAAGAAGAACAAACAAAACTTGATGGCTTTGAAGAATATCAAAAAAGTTTAATTAAAGATTAATAAAAAATTTTCTTTACAGTTTTTCATCTAATATTGAAGTTGAATTATTTTTTTACTAGTATTTATTTGAAAATTAGTAAGGAGGAAGTATGAAAAAAATTTTGAATCTTGTGCTTGCTTGTTTAACTGTCTTAGGTTTAAGTACAAATATTACACATGCGGCAAGTGCGGTAAACAACACAAACTGGACAACAAAAGCAAATGTTGAAAAAGTAAATAGAATCGGCAAAGCGCTTTTGAGTAAAAATAATCTACCTGCAAAAATTACTTTTAAGGTTATTGAAACAGACGAAATCAACGCTTTTGCAAATGCAGATAAAGAAATTTGTGTTTATACGGGATTATTAAAATTCGTCAACAATGATGCAGAATTAGCCGGTGTAATCGCCCATGAAATCGGACATATTGTTAATAACCACGTTGCAAAACAAAATGTTATCGGAACAGTAACATCAACCGCAATTTATAACGCCAATATTGACCCGCGATTAAAAGCAGGCGCAACAACAGCAAACAACTTAACCATGCTTAAAATGTCAAGAACAGAAGAATATGAAGCAGATATTACAGGGGTTGATTTAATTACAAAAGCAGGATACAACCCTTTGGCTATGGTATCCGTATTGTTTAAAATCGGCGGAAATTATGCAGATTTCACATCAACCCACCCGTCAAGCGACAAAAGAACAATGTATATTTATGATTACATAACATATACTTATCCAACGCAAGCAAAAAAAGGCTACACAACAGATTCTTTCAAAAAATTTAAATTATACGCAGACCCAATAGTAAAAGAAAGAAATTCAAACCCCAAAAAACTGGCTAAATTCAACAAAGAACAAGCAAAACTTAAAGCAAAACGTCAAGCAAAACTTGAAAAATATAAAACAGCCAAAGACTCAAACGGCTGGGATAAATCATTTAATGCAATAAGAGCATTGCAAGGAAACTAGTACCATTTACCGAAAAAATAATAAATAATCAATTTTTCCGCTTTTTTGTTTTAAATTTATACGAAAGAAAAAAGCGGAAATTTTATGTTAAAAATTTAATTGCATTATTAAAACTTGTATTGTAAATTGGTAATATAGGACAAAATCAAAACAT
>CAPYQR010000182.1:2473-3262 GCA_948742005.1 uncultured bacterium | reverse complement strand
ATATTTGTTGAAAAAATTGACAAAAATAAAAATGCGGCAAATATTACAGATTTAAATAAATTTTATTCTTCGCAAATATTTTTTAGCGGAAATACAAGAGATTATAAAACCGTTAAAGATTATAACAAGCTGTCAAAAACCTTTACAAGAGAAACTGAAGAAGTTCTTGAAAAAGCGGCCGTTGTTGCAGCAAGAACAGGCAGCAAAGAAGTCAAAAGCGAGCATATTTTGTTTGCAACTTTATTAAAATTAAGAGAATTTATTGACGGACTAGATGACGGTACGATTAATTACGAACAAAATACAAGATATGTTTTTCCTAACGAGCTGGAAATGTTAATCGGTTCGGGAAAATCACGCATTCCCATTTTTAACGACAAGGAAACAAGAAAAAGAATAAGAAAAGTTATCAATAAACATTTAAAACAAATGCAGGATACTTTTGACATTAAAAAAGATGACTCAATCAAAAGAAAACCTTATTTTAAAACACCCATGTCAAAAGAAGCAATGAAATCACTTATTGAAACATTTAGCATTATACAAGAAGACGATTCAACAACAAATTTGTTTATGGATTCTTTTTTGCATCTTGCTGCTTGTTATTCCAAAAACAAAAAAATTGTTAATCAGGCTGTAATGTTTAGGTATGACCTAAAAAAAATTGTTGATATTGAAAAAAATGAAAAATTTAAAAACCATCTTGATTTTTACAACAACAAAGCTGATATTCTCTGGCAGAATATTGATGCAGGAAAAAATGTTGCCGTTTTGTGCGATACTAAAGAT
>CAPYQR010000182.1:0-2463 GCA_948742005.1 uncultured bacterium | reverse complement strand
CCTCTGTTATTTTTATGGATTTAAGATTCCTTATAACAAACAGCGGAACAGCGCTTACAACAGATGAAATCAAGGCAATCGCAAATAACGACAAGGATTGTAAAAATATTAAAATTATTCTTTCGATGAATCCCGAGTCTTTTTATGCAAATGCCAAAAAAGGCAGTATATTAAGCGAAGCCTTAAGTGAATATGCCTGTCAGACCTTGCCTGCATTAAATGCACAGGATGCAATTAAATATTTAACAAACGAAAACGGGGTTAAATATATCGAAGATGTTTTAAAAAAGAGAACAGACACGCAGGCAATCAAAAAAGCAGTTGAATTAACAGCCTATGACGAGGGAAACTACCCTGATAAAGCTGTTTCTCTTTTAAAATCAACATCTTCATTTAATTCTGAAGCAAAAATAATTACTGCTGAAATGATTGAAGATTATATTGAAAAAACTAAAAAACTTTCAGAAAACCAGCAAATCAATTCTGACAATCATATAATTTTTAACACTCAAAAAACCCTGCAAGATATCGTCGGAACTCCTATGACAAAAGCCGAGGCGACTAATATTGTAAACCAAATCAAAAACGGAACTTTTAAAACAAAAGGTTATGTAATTTATCAAAGCAACGGCTCGTCTTATGGCGGAGGAAGAAAAAATACCGCTTTCTCAATCGCGGGCGAGGCGGGAATTCCTGTTGTAACGGTAAATGCCAAGGACTTTGCACTTAAAGATATTGATATGTTATATCAAAATTCTGATTTTTCGGAAATGAAAATTAAAAAAATAATCTCCTCAGCAAAAGCTCAAGCCGAAACCAACCCAAGCAATACAGCGATGCTCTACATTGAAAATTTTGATAATTTCGGCTCAAATCCTATGTATGGATTTTGCGGCCCTTATGAACAAAAGGCATTTTCACAGCTATTAGATGAAATGGACAGCATTAAAAAAGAAGGTTCAAGCAATCTTTTAATTGTCGGGTCGGTAAATATTCCTAATATTATTGATGAAAATATAATGAAACCGAACAGATTTTTGAACTCAATTGTTGTTTATCCGCCAAATACAATTGAAGAAACAAAGGAAGTTTTCAATTATTACATCAATAAAATGAATCTTGAAATCGAAGGGAAAACAAAAGAAGAAAAAGATAAAATAATTGATGGAATCGCCCAAACGGCTCAAGGTTTCAGCGTTGTTGATATCATGTACATTTTAGAAACCGCAAAAAATGTTATGCAAGAGCGCAATAAAAAAGCAGTCGACTTATCTGACCTAACCGAAGCATATCTTCAAACCACAACCGGAAGAAGCGCCGGGTGCGATTTAAACGTACATGGGAAAAATATTGTAACATCACATGAAGCAGGCCATGCAATTGTTTCGCAAATTATGGAAGAAACTGCCAAAAAACATGGAAAAAATTGGCAATATCCCGATAGAATTAATTTCATGACACTCGACCCAAGAGGATATTACGGCGGAGCAGTTTTTTATAAAGAATCTGAAAATCATCAGTTCAGCTTTGAAAAAATGCTGGCAGATATTGTTTCAAGTTATGGCGGTCATTCTGCCGAAAAATTAATATACAACATCAAAGGCTCTCTTGGAATAACAGCTGATATGAAACAGGCAAGCCGTCTTGCAAACCATGCTGTTTTAGATATGGGGATGGGTGCAAAAACAGGCGTTCGCCATATCCCGAAAGATGCGCTGGGTCAGCCTAATGTTTCAGAAAAGAAAATGGGGCAGATTGAAGATGACATTGATTTAATTTTAAGCTCTGCAATGCAAATTTCGGATGAAATTGTTGAAACTTATAAAGATTTCATTCTGGAATTTACAAAAAAGCATTCAAAAGACGTTGGCGCAGGAAGCTGTTTGATTTCATCCGAACAGTTTATTAAAGAATTAAATGATTGGCGCAGCAAGCAAGACGACAAAACAAAAGAAAAATTCAAAACGCTGGAATCAAGAATTATGTCAATTCAGTCAAAAGTTCAAGAGAAAAAATAAAAATCAAAGATTATTTATAATCTCTAAAACTTCATCAAAACTGTAATAATCATTAAGGATATGGATTTTCATATCCTTTTTGACATTTTGAATGTCTTTGATTCTTAATCCGTCAAGAAAAACATCTTCAAAATTTTCACCATTTTTCTTTAACATAACTGCAGGAATGATTAAATTTTCAATTTTTTATCACTAATAGCATCAATTATATCTTCTCCGACAATTAAACCTGCAACATTAATATCTTCGCCGAAAAATTTATTTTTAATTTCCAAAACTTCAAGCTCAAGATTTTCAACATTTATTTGATTAACAAACTCCCTTAATATCAAAGCAGGGCTTGAGGCTGTTGCAAAGGTCAGTTTTGTTTTTTTGTTAATCTTTTTTTTCATTTTTTTCTGCGCTTTTTTAAAGCTGTCTTTTAAAAGCCTTATTGCGCCTACAC
>CAPYQR010000181.1 GCA_948742005.1 uncultured bacterium | reverse complement strand
CTCTTTATCATTCTAATCATAATGGTAAAAATTGTGTTTCTGTTTATCAAAAAGATAAATGTATTAAAATTAACGAAGAAGACGATTAGAATTTTAATTTTTAAATTTTAATTTTTACAATTACTTTTTTAATTTCTTTGTCTTCCCAAACACTTAGCATTGGTGCGTGAACATCGTTTGGATAGAAAATTACAAAATTTCCTGCTTTTACATTAATACTGTTAAAATAATTAGTTGAAGTTAAAAATTCAACATCTTTTTCATCGTCATATTTTTCGACCGTATCTTTAAAGTCTTCCAAAATGCCATATTCCATGCATTCTTGACCATGAATTACATATTGAATATCAATATATTTTTTATGTACTTCCCAGTTTTTGAGGCTTTTATTTTTTGTTGTTAAAGTTTGAACGTTTGCATAAATTTCATCGCAGTTGTCGTTTTTGTTGTTATTTTGTGAAATTTTTGCCGGTTCAATTATATATTTTCCATCTTGGAGTGAGTTTAAGTCGTTATTAAGCAAAAATTCAAAAGCTTTTTTGAATTTTTTATTTAATGAAAAATACTGTTTTGCGTTATTTAGTCTGTCAAATATCATATTTTTCTCCTTTGAAATTTTCTTCTTGAATCATTATTTCTAAAATTAAATTTTCAAAATATTTCATTGCGCTGAACAAAAATCCTTGCAATCCTTCGAAAATGCCGCCTTTTAAAAAATAGTATTTAAAAAATGTCATCATTGGTTTTAAAATAATTGAAGCGTGTTTTTGAGGATGATTTTTTAAAGAGTTTTTGTTTTTGTTTAAAATTTCTTGAATATTTAGCGAAATATTATTGTCTAAAAATTTTAATATATATTCGTTTGTATGTTTAAAATTTCTATTAATTGAATAAATTTTTAAATTTTCTTTTTTGTTGCTTTGTTTTATTGTTGTTGTGAAGTCGTAATTAAGTGTGCAAAAATTTTTTTTAAAAAATCTTATTTCATTATTTTCTTTCAAAAATTTTATTTCTTTATTTAAATAAAAATATTTTTTGCTTAAGGTAAAAATATTTTTTGCTTTTTTGGAACTTTGTGCGTTTTTTTGTTCAGTGTCGTAAATTTCTTTAATTTTATTAAATAAATTTAAAGGCAGAATTTCATTTTTATCTAAAACAAGAATCCAATCGTTTTCTGCTTGGTTAATGATGTAATCTAAGGGTGAGCAGTCGTTTTTATTGCAATAAATGATTTTTGCCTTATATTCTTTTAAGATTTCAGGACTTTCATCGTTTGATTGATAATCAATGGCAATGATTTCGCTGAATTGTTTAATTGATTCTAAAATTTCATACAAATATTTGTCGTTATTTTCGGTTTTTAAAATGATGCTTATTTTAATGTCTGTTTTTTTGTTTACCATATTGTAATTTTAGCATTTTATTTGTGTTGGTTTGTTTTGTTAAATTTTGTTAAATTATTTTTAATTTTTTTTAAAATCATTAAAGTTAATAAGCAAAAAGTCCGTAAATTATTATATAAAGGAACAATAAAGGCAGAATTATGGGACAAAATTACAATTTAAATTCTTCATTTGGCTTTAATATAATGCCGGGGGCTAAAAATGCATCTGCTAAAGGTGCTTTGGGTTCAGAAGCTTCTAAAAATGCTTTTGGTTCTGTGTTTAATTTTGTTGATAAATATGAGAATGTTTTTAACGGTGATGTTGAAAAAGAAATCAACATGTATTCGCGCCAGGCGATGTTTGTAGGGATGAATTTGAAAGCCGGCGATAATAATATTCGCAGATTTGATGTGAATATTTAATTTATTATTCGGAATTAGCCTTTTTGTGTGGTTGCAGATTTTATAAAAAACGCTATAATTATTTCAAAATGATTAGATTATTTTGAAATAAATGAGGATGTTTTATGAAAGATAGATTTTTGCAAGTTTTAAAGTGGTTTTTTATAGTTTTAGGGGTTATTTTTTTCTTTCAAATTCTGCTTATTTTAGGTGCAATTATTGGAATTACAGGTTTTGCAAATTATGATATAAAACCTTTTGAAACGAAAAGCAATATAAAACCTTTTGAAAATCTTGTTAAATATCTTGATGATTATAAACAGGCAAACGGTCAATATCCTGAAGATATTAAAGACATTGATGAGTCTGTTGTTTTAAAAGAAATTAATGAAAATAAAAACTATGATTTTGAATATAATACATAAGATGATGAAAATTGTTATAAAATTATTGCAAAACCGAAAGAAAAATCAAGAAATAAAAATTTAACAACAAAAGAATATGGCAGATGTTCTTCAAAAAGCTCTGAAACCAATTCGCAAAGCGAAAGTTATATTGAATATAATTCTTTTAAACGTGTAAAATAACAATATTTACCAAGGGCTTTACGAGAAATTATGATTTGATACAATATAATTGAAGTCGGAGTTATTGATAGGGCGCATTGATGATTAAACTTGATTTTACCAATATAAGCAGTAATATAATTGGCGAAGAAGGGCTTGATTTAGCTCAAAGTTTTAGTGATTACTCCCAAAAAATTCAAGAGATAATAACAAATCTTAATATGCGTAAAGATAAACCGGGCTCGTGGCTTCAGTGGATGAATTTAGGATATAATGAAGAAACTGTCTGGTATGTTAAAGAATTTGCCGCAATGGTTGACGGGCGTTTTGATAATATTCTTGTTTTAGGGATAGGCGGTTCGGCTCTGGGTGCGCAGGCGATGTCAGAAGCGCTTTTAAAACCATATTGGAATTTATTGGATAAAGAAAAAAGGGATAATTTCCCTCGTATTTTCTTTTTAGATAATATTGACCCTGACCAAATTAACGGGCTTTTGGATATTTTGGATTTGAAAAAGACTCTGGTTAACGTAATTACAAAATCGGGTTCAACAGCTGAAACTATGAGCCAGTTTATGATTATCCGTGACAGATTATTTAAGCTCCTCGGGGATGATTATAGGAAAAATATTGTTGCAACAACAGATAAACAAACGGGAATTCTAAGACAGCTTGCGAATGAAGAAGGGTATAAAACTTTTGTTGTTCCGGATGATGTCGGCGGAAGATTTAGCGTTTTTTCCGCTGTCGGGCTTGTTCCTTTGGCGCTTGTAGGCATTGATATCGATGAAATTATAAGAGGGATTAAAATTATGGATTTGTCCCTTAAAAATACTGATATTAACAAAAATATCGCAGCGCAAAATGCGTTAATTCATTATTTAATGGATAAAAAAGGCAAGTATATTTCTGTTATGATGCCTTATTC
>CAPYQR010000180.1 GCA_948742005.1 uncultured bacterium | reverse complement strand
TTATAAAATTATCCACATTGCAGGAACAAACGGCAAAGGTTCAACTTGTGCAATTATCAATCAAATTTTGATTGAATATTTTGGTGCAAAATCAGATGCAAAAATCGGACTATATACAAGCCCGCATCTTTTTTCTTATTGCGAAAGAATAAAAATTAACAATATTGAAATCAGACAGGATATTTTTGACAGGTTGATTAACGATATTGATTTAATGGCAAAAAAGAATGATATTTTTTTAACGGAATTTGAGCTTTTAACAACTGTTGCGTTTTATTATTTTTATATAAAAAAAGTTGATTATGTTGTTTTGGAAACAGGTCTTGGCGGGCGCTATGATGCGACAAATGTTGCAAAGCCTGTTTTGGAGATAATTACAACAATTGATTTTGACCATAAAGACAGATTGGGCGAAACAATTAATAAAATTGCTTTTGAAAAAGCAGGAATTATTAAGGAAAATTCAAAAGTAATTATTAATTCAAATAATAAGGGCTTTGAAGTTGTCAAAAAAACGGCAGATTTTAAAAATGCTCAATTGATTTGTGCACCTGAGATTGAAATGGAAAATAATATTTTAAAATACAAAAATGCAAGCTATGAATTTAACCTCCTGGGTGCTCATCAAAAGGAAAATCTTTCCCTTGCACTTTGTGCGGTTGAAAATATTTTAACGGTTGATAACTCAATATTTAATGAAACGTTAAAAAAAGCTTTAAAAAAAGTCCAATGGCGCTTTAGGTTGGAATATAACAAAGAAAAAAATCTTTTAATTGATGGAGCACACAACCCATCAGGAATAAAAACTCTTGTTGATTTTTTGAATGAAAAATTTTCAGATATTGAAAAAGAAATTGTTTTCGGGTGTTTGAAAACAAAAGATTATGATGAAATGATTGAAATATTGTTTCAGATTAAAAATGTTTCAAAATTTTATTTTTGCGAATTTGATTACCCTGTATCTTTAAAATTTTGTGATTTAAATGAAATTTCGCAAAGGAAATTTGATAAAGTTATTAAATCGGATTGTGAAAACGAAATTGATAAAATAATAAACCGCAAAACCCTAAGCGTTTTTTGCGGTTCGTTATATATGAACGGTTTGATTTTTAATAATATTAAATATTAATTTTTTGGTTCATATAATACATTCATTTCGCGTAATTTATCATATTTTTGATATAAATCGCCTCTTCCGAGCCAGAAATCTCCAATCATGCTTAATAATATTTTGCGGAAGTAGAAGCTGTTTTGGTTGTATTTTTGTAATTTGCGCTCCATTGCATTTGTATATTTATCGAGAATGGTAAGAATATTTATTATTGTGTCGTTAATTTCTCTGGGGATGATAATCCGCACTTGACCTTGTGTATTCGCTAAAGAATTCAAGGTTGATTAATGCATACAATGTATCTCCAAATCTGTCTTTATGCGGTTTTGCAACTTTTGGCATGTCGATTAAGTTAATTCTTTGATTTTCTTCATCAATTAAAAAGTTGTTTGAATTATACATATCAAACTTATATCCGGCTTCGCCTGCATTGATAATATCATCAATTAATTCATCATATGTTTCATCAGGCATATTAGCGAGCGCTTCCATGCTTTTTGCATAATGTATTTTTCTTGATTCATGTTCGTATGGTAATATGTCTTTTCTTAATTCATCAGTATTTTCGCTTACATAAAGAGCATCAGGAGAAGGGTTTGCATTTGCATAACCGTTTTGTCTTTTTAAAACTTCAATTGAAGGATAGTTAAGAATTACATTTGTATCGCTGCTAGGGTCTTTTAGATTTGCAACCTCTTGTCCTATATTACAATCAAGCTGCATATCTCTTGTATCTTTTATTTCATAATTGCTGTAATCAACATCTTGTGTTGTTGAGTAATAATCTCTTCCGATACGAAGTACATAATCATTATTGCCGGGAATATTGTATACACCATGATGAAACCCCTCGCCTATTCTGTTTTCCGGTTTTAAGGCATTATTAATAAAATCTGTTTCTTGCGCCCATTTAATAAAATCGTTGGGAGTTTCTTTTTTTAATTTTTCATTAAGTTCAAATTCGTAATCGTTGTCATAAGGAACGGTTCTTTGAAATTCATCTTGTTTAATTCCGCTAAGCGCATCGTTTAAGTAATCAGGCAGTGTTGCACCGAATGAAATTGCATTTTTTAAATTTTGAATGTTGAAATTTCCCTTAAGGCTAACATTTCTGATGTTTCCAATCATGATTTTTCCTTTATTTATTTGTTTATACATACAAAACAACTGAAGAATAAAAATTGCTTTTATATTTTTGATTTTTTTTCATGGTGTTTTCAAGTCTGTATGACAAAGTATTAATGTTTCCTAAAATACTTTCTTGTAAATCTTTTGGATATTTATTAATCATTTTTGCAATTTTTATTTTATCCATAATGACATTTTATCTATTTTCAATCCTGTCAAAAATAACTTGTTCATCATCATTGAGAGGTGTTTTTGGGAATTTTAATTTCCGTATTTGCTTTTTTGGGGTTGTTAGTTCCATATGTTAATAAAATTTCTTTTTGTTTCATTTTTTCTCTCTTATTGAAACGTGATTTTTTCCGATTATATAACTGATTATATAAAAGCTGTGAAAAAGATTTTTTGCTTGAAAACAAAACAGGGATAATTTAATTTGATTTACAATTTGTTTGTATCTAAACTGTTTATTCGTGATTTATCACTTTTATCCCATCCGGAGTATAGAAATCAAATAATACACCATTGCCAACAATTTCTTTATTTATACTGCCATCTAAATTGAATTCAATTTGTTTATATAAATCTTCGCCTAATGTTTCAATTTGTAGTTTTTTGGTCTTCCCATCATTGTAATATTCTACAATATCAACAACGCCTTTATTGCTTTTGAGTATTTTAACAGGTTGTCCGTTTGTATTAAATTCTATTTTTTTAAAGTTTGCAAATGCGTCATTTTCGTCTGCAATATGAATAACATTGTCTATCTTTCCAAACTTTTTTGTTATTGAAACAACAGTACCTTCTTGTACATCTTTAATCATTAACATATTCGTTGCTTTTGGTAAATTTTCTTTTGCAATTTCTTTAAAATTGTCATCATTTACTTTGCCTAAATAAGCATTCAGCTCTTCTTCGTAAGTCGAATATGTTTTTTTAAGTTTACCGTCTATTGCAGAGGATTTTAAAGCACCATTTTTATACTCAAGGGTTATTTTTCTGCCTTTGTTATCTATTGTCCCCATAATACCGGTAAACGGTTTTTTGTTTGCGCT
>CAPYQR010000179.1 GCA_948742005.1 uncultured bacterium | reverse complement strand
ATCCAGAACACCTGAAAAAATAATCGCAAAAGAAGTAAACAAACACAAAACGCCCGTTAAAAATGTTTCAAGCAACGCAACAAAACCTTGTGAAACAGGTTCTTTTGTCTGAGCCGTTGCATAAACAATCGCAGCAGCACCTGTTCCTGCTTCGTTTGACTGAACGGAACGCCTTAAACCGATTATTATTGTTCCGATAACACCGCCCGCAACCGCCGTTGGATGAAAAGCTTCTCTTAAAATTAAAAGAATCGCACTCGGTATATTCATAAAATTAGCAAAAATTACAATTAATCCCGAAACAATATACATCAAACACATTGTCGGAACTAAAACAGTTGTAATCTTTGCAATACTTTTAATTCCGCCCATCGTAACAAGTCCGACCAAAATTGCAATTACTAAACCAAAAATCCAAGTTGAGCCATGAAGAAAGCTTGTTTCACCTCCTGTTATAAAAACAAGCTGATGCGCAGATTGATTACTTTGAATCATGTTTCCGCCGGTTATTCCGCCGCCGATACACAAAATAGCATAAATAACAGATAAAGGCTGACCCAATTTACGCATTTTATTTCTCGTCAACCCATGCGCAATATAGTGCATAGGTCCACCCGAAACAGAACCATCGGGGTTAAAACGTCTATACTTAACAGCAAGAGTAGCTTCGATAAATTTAATCGACATTCCTAAAATCGCACCTGCAAATATCCAAAAAGCAGCCCCCGGTCCTCCGATTGAAATCGAAATAGCAACGCCTGCAATTGAACCAATTCCGATTGTTCCGGATAATGCAGTAGCAAGAGCTTGAAAAGATGAAACTTCACCGCAATTGTCGCTATTTTTGTTATTTGAAGAATTATTTTTCTTTTCTGCAGGTTTAATCACAATATCAATCGCATGTTTAAAACCCCAGATTGCAATTCCTTTAAAATAAACAGTAAAAAAGATTCCGGCAGCCAAAATCCAACAAATAATTACAGGGATTTTAATTCCAAAAAGATTTATCTGATAAAATATAATATTAGCAATAGTATCTGAAACAGGCGCTACATGATTATCCATAAAAGCATCCACATTCATTGCGCTTGCTTTTTGGAAAAATAAAACCAGCGTAAATACTAAAACCTGAAATAATTTGTTCATCTTTTGATAAACCCTTTCTTTTGCATCAATTGCGCAAGCTCAATATTATCAAGAACAAATTAAAATTGCTACAAAAGTATTAATATTGTATATGATTTTTAACATTTCGTAAATTTCTAATGTAGATTATTTATTTTTATATTATTCTAATAACTATAAATAACTTTGGAGTTTACAAACAGACACAATGAAATTTACGGACAACATTTTTAATATTTTTAAAAAAACATTTAAGTTTTTTTCTTTTTGTTTGTTTTTAAATTTATTCATACTAAATCCGACACTCGCTAAAGAAGTTAAATTTATCCATATCACAGATATTAATTTAAATACAAAAAACGCCTATAAGCTTCAAGAAACAATAAGAGAAATTAACTCTTATCCTGATATTGATTTTGTTATTTTTGGCGGAAACAATATTTCAAAAACAAACATTGATAATCTAAACACTTTTTTATATCTCTTAAGACGTGTAAATAAAAAATCCTATGTTTTATTGGGCTCAAGCGATGTTTTTTCAACAACGGGGATTAATAAAAAATATTATTTAAAAAGAGTAAAAAATGCAAGATTTTTAATGCATCCATCCAAACCAAACTATGTTTTCAAAAAAAACGGCTATGTTTTTATTGCAATGGATGGAAGCAAAGAATTTTTTCAATCAACAAACGGATTTTACAACAAGCAGGAGCTTTTGTGGCTTGATAAAATGCTTACAAAATACAAAAACAAAAATGTAATAATAATCCAACATTTTCCGATTCTGCCAACAAAATCTCACTGGCTTCAAACCGTTAAAATCGAAAACTATGCAGAAGTTTTAAAAAAGCATGACAACGTTAAAGCAATAATTTCAGGACACTATGGCGATGATAACGAAATCAAAATCGCAGGAATCCGTCATATTATAACAGAAAGCTATTCAAAAGCAGGCGCTTATAAAATTATTGAAATAGATTTAAGCGATGATTTTTTTGCAACAAATCTGGTTAAAAATTAAAAAAGGGAAACTGATGGAAATTCAAGATAAAAATATAAAAAAAAGAAATGAACTTCTGGCAAAAAATGTTATAAATTGCTTGATTAAAAGAAATTTCAACGCTTTTTACGCACAGGATAAAGAAACTGCCGCAAAGATTGCACTGGAGTTAATTTCAAAAGAAGACATTGTTTCCTGGGGTGGTTCAGTTACACTTGATGAAATCAACATTAAACAAATTTTAAAAGAAAAAGATTACAAAGTTCTTGATAGAGATTGTGCAAAAACTCAGGAAGAAAAACAAGAAATTACCCGCCAAAGCTTAACTTGCGATGTATTCTTAATGAGCACAAATGCCATAAGCCAGGATGGAGAAATAGTCAACATTGACGGACTGGGGAACAGGATTGCAGCATTAAGTTATGGCGCTAAAAAAGTTATAATATTTGCAGGAATTAATAAAATAGAGCCTGATTTAGATTCTGCCATAAAACGCGCAAAAAACAAAGCAGCAACAATCAACGCTCAAAGGATAAACGCTTTAAGCCCGATAAAAACCCCATGCATTATCAGCGGATGCTGTATGGATTGTAAAGCACAAACAAGCATCTGCACCAACATGCTCATAACAAGACTTTCTCGCCCAAAAGGCAGAATTAATGTTATTTTAGTTAACGAAGTTTTAGGATATTAAAATTTAAAAAGCTTAAAAGGCTCAATTTTTAATGCATTTGCAATTTTTAAAATAGTTTTTAGTCCGGGTTTGTTAATACAAACTTCAATTTTACCCAAATAATCAAGACTGATTCCTGATTTTTCTGCCAATTTTTCTTGGGTCAAACCTGCCTGTTCACGGAATAATTTTATATTTGTTCCAAGTTTTTTATAAAAAATTACTTCATTCATACTTGATAAACTAACAGACTTTATGTTATATTTTTACTGGATATTATCCAGTAATAAATTTATATTTATTTGAATATAAATTTGAATTTAAACATAAATACGACTGCAAAAAAAGCATAAAGACTGCAAAAGGATAAAAGCCTAAAATGAACAGGTTTCAAATAATTGATAAAATTTTTATAAAGCGCAAAAAACAAAGCGCCTTTTCCCTCCCGGAACTCATGTTCTCACTCGTTGCAATATCAGTATTTCTTGCAGCATTTGCGCCT
>CAPYQR010000178.1 GCA_948742005.1 uncultured bacterium | reverse complement strand
AACTGCTCGGCAACATCGTCAAGAACTTCATTCGCGAACGCTTTATCTTTGCGCCAATCTTCCAACATTGCATTGTTTTCCATAACGCTGAATTGCGGTCTTTTTGCTTTTCTTGGAAAATCTTTTGTCAAACACGGCATCAAATTTGTTTTTAAATTCATTTGCTCAAAAATCTCTCTTGCAAAGCCATACCATGTTGTAGATCCTGAAGAACATAGGTGATAAATTCCAAAAGGATATTTTTGCATGCTTTTTTCAATATTTTCATTATAATTTTCAACCAACTTCAAAATCCCGCGGCTTAATTGCTTTGTTGAAGTTGGGCAGCCTGTCTGGTCGTCTACAACTTTTAGAATTTCATTATCTTTTAAAGATATCATTGTTTCAACAAAATTTTTCCCACTCAAACCATAAAGCCAGCTTGTTCTTGCGATGTAGAATTTTTTACAATGTTTTTGTATTGCTTTTTCGCCCTCAAATTTTGTCAAACCATAATTATTAATCGGATTCGGCAAATCTGTTGTCAAATAAGGAGTTTGTTTTTCTCCGTCAAAAACATAATCTGTTGAAACATAAATTAGAAGAATTTCTTTTTCTTTGCAAATTTGAGCAAGGTTTTCGCTTCCTTTGCTGTTGACTTTGCGTGCATTTTCAAAATCATCCTCTGCTTTATCAACATTTGTATAAGCGGCACAATGAATTATAATATCAGGATTTTTATCCGCAACAAAATCAAAAACCGCTTTTTTATTAGTTATATCAAGAATTTTAGAATTTGTTTTAATAAGGTCATATCGCGATTGTTCCAACAATTCACACAAATCGCACCCAAGCATGCCTGTTGCTCCTGTTATTAAAATTTTTTTTGAATTTATTTCCATAGGCTGCAATCTCTAAACAAGGCTTGCTTTCTTGTTTTCAATAGCTTCAAGCCAGTCTTGATTATTCAAATACCAATCAATCGTTAATTTTATCCCCTCTTCAAAAGTTATTGAAGGTGTCCAGCCGAGTTCAGTTGTTATTTTATCATTAGATATTGCATAACGCCTGTCATGACCCAATCTGTCTGTTACATGTTCAATTGATGACTCGTCTTTTCCCATGGCATTTAAAATTAACTTTGTAATTTCAAGATTTGTTTTTTCATTATGACCGCCGATATTATAAACTTCCCCGACTTTACCCTTATGTAAAACGACATCAATCGCTTCACAATGATCATAAACATATAACCAATCGCGAACATTCAACCCGTCGCCATAAACAGGAACTTTTTTACCTTTTAATAATTGTGAAATAAAGAAAGGAATTAATTTTTCGCTGTATTGATAAGGTCCGTAGTTGTTTGAACATCTTGTATTTAAAACAGGAAGCTTAAATGTTTCAAAATATGCACGCACCAACATATCAGCACTTGCCTTGCTGGCTGAATAAGGGCTGTTAGGAGCAAGCGGAGTTGATTCATAAAAATAACCCGTTTTGCCTAATGTTCCGTAAACTTCATCTGTTGAAACCTGCAAATAACGCTCGATTTTAAATTCTTTTGCCGCTTCCAAAAGAGTAAAAGTTCCCCCGATGTTTGTTTCGATAAAAATCCCCGGATTTTTGATTGAATTATCAACATGTGATTCCGCCGCAAAATTAACAACGCAATCTGAAGCCGAAACAAGCTCCCTGACTATATTTTTATCACAAATATTACCCTTTACAAAAGAATAATTAGGATTATTTTTAACATCGTCTAAATTTTCAATGTTTCCGCAATAAGTAAGAGCATCAAGATTGATTATTTTATAATCAGGATGCTTTTTTAAAATATGCCTGACAAAACAACTTCCAATAAACCCTGCGCCTCCTGTTACAAGCATCTTCATTGTTTTATAGCTCCTTTATATTTATCTGCGACATTTTTGGCTGATTTTTATCTTTATCGGATAATACAGGTTCAAAATCAATCCCCCAATCAACATTTATCTCATCATCAGACCACAAAAGCCCCCTGTCGGCATCAGGATTATATTCTGATGTTGTTTTATACAACAATTCAGCATCTTGAGATAAAACAACAAACCCATGTGCAAAACCCGCAGGGATAAAAAGCATTTGATGATTTTCATCCGATAATTCAACTTTTACATATTTTTTAAACGTCAAAGACTGAGGTCTTAAATCAAGCGCGACATCATAAATCCTGCCTTTGACACAACGAACTAATTTTGCCTGCGAATAGGGTTTTGCTTGATAATGCAAGCCTCTTAAAACCCCTTTGGTTGATTTTGAATGATTATCCTGATTAAAATCTACATTAATTCCATTTTTTACAAATTCAGATTTTTTATAACTTTCCATAAAAAACCCGCGGTTATCACCAAAAACTTTTGGTTTAATTAAAACAACGTCATTAATTTCTAATCTCTCAAATTCAAAAGGCATTAATATTCTCTCCGATTTTATTTTTTAATTTTACAATAAATGTTTTTATTTTCATACCAAATATTTTTATTTCCTGTAAGTAAATTTAATCCCAAAAAAATTAACCTTGAATCCTTTGTAAATTCTTTCAATGTTAATTATTCTTTGAATAGGATTGAGGGTTAATTTTTTATAAATTTTTTCCTCATCAACAAAAATTTTTGAAAAACCTTTGCTTGTTAAACTTCCAAAATGATAAATCTTTTGTTTAGAGATTGAATAATTTTGCCTTTTTAGTTTTTTATTTTCGCGAAAAATCCAATCATCCCCAAAATATATTTTTAAACTTTCAGGAATTTCAAAATACGAAGTTTTATAAAAGAAAATCGCAATTCCCCAGTTATTACTTCGATAATTTAAGGGTTTGAGTTCAATTTCACTGCTTTTTGGGCTTGGTAAAATCTCCGATACCGTTTCAGCAAAATCAACATCAAAACCCACAACGCCCATCTGCGGGTTCATTTTTTTAATAACATTTGAACAAAACCCTTGAGAAATTATTATATCGTCATTTAAAAGCGCAATAATATCACATTTTGCCTCCCGAACGCCCAAATTCCACGCAGGGTTAACAAATATATTTTCCCCGGGGATAATAACGCGCAGCTTGTTTGATTCTAATTCAAAGCCTTTTGTTGAATTATCAATTAAAATAATCTCTTTAACAGCCTCGTCTTTTTCAAGAGAAATTATCAAATTTTTCAACAAATTCTTATTTTTTTGCAAAGTTGGGATGATAACTGATATTTCTTTTGTTTCAAACATTATTTTTTACCTGCCTCTTCCCTTAAACCCGACAGAGTTATTTTGTGGCTTGCGGATTCGCAATTTTTAAACAA
>CAPYQR010000177.1:412-3328 GCA_948742005.1 uncultured bacterium | reverse complement strand
TTTAAAACCGTCCAAAACTTCAGGATTCAACGTCTTATTATCTTCAAGATAAACTCTAAAAGGTCTGATTAATGGTACAATTACGCCAATAAAGCAGGATTCAAATTTTGCAACTTTTACAAAAAAAATCAAAAAAGAAGAAAAAGAAATAAACTGGAATCTGCCTGCTGATGTTTTGCATAATAAAATCCGCGCAATGTATCAAATTAACACAAATCATACAACCTATAAAGATAAAATCGTTAAGATTTTAAAGACAAATACAGTTGCAAATCCAATTGATGAAGATTTTGACAAAGGGCAGGTTGTAAAAATTGAAAAAGACGGAATAATTATAAAATGTGGTCAGGGTGCGCTTAAAATAATTACGCTAAAACCTGAGGGCAAGGGCGAAATGAATGCAGCTGACTGGGCAAGAGGAGCAAGAATTAAAATCGGAGATTGTTTTAAATGATTTATCAAAGAGGTATAAGAGGCGCAATTTCAGTTGATGAAAATTCAACACAGGCGCTGAAAGATGCTACGGTTGAATTGTTAAATGCGATGTTAAAGGAAAATGAAATCAATACACAAGACATTTCTTTTGCTATTTTTACGATAACATCAGATATTGATGTTGATTTTCCTGCAAAATTTGCAAGATTAGAATGTGGTTTTTCAAAAGTTCCGATGATGTGCTATAATGAAGCAAAAATAAAAGGAAGTATTGAAAAGTGTTTGAGAATCTTACTTACGATAAACACAACAAAAACACAAGATGAAATCAAACACATTTATTTAAAAGAAGCAAAAAAATTAAGAACCGACCTTTAAACAAAACAACAGACAAGGATAGAGTAAAAACTTAGAGAAAAATTCAGAGGTAGAATCAAGTGACTAAAGTTAAAAGCAGATATTTTATCAAATATCCATATTTAGAACAACCATTGTCTTTAATAACATTTGATAATGGGCACAAACTTGTTCTTGCACATAAAAAAAGCCCAATGCTAAACGTCAGCACGTGGGTTAAAACAGGGTCAATTAATGAAAATGAAGAAAACAACGGTGTTTCCCATTTTGTTGAACATCTTTTATTTAAAGGCACAACAAAATATCCTGCCGGTGTTTTTGATAGAACAATGGAGCAAAAAGGCGGAATAATCAACGCGGCAACCTGGAAAGATTATACTTTTTATTATATTAACATTCCAAAAGAACATCATAAAATTGCAATTGAAATGCATGGGGATATGATTTGTGATGCATTATTTCCCGAAAATGAAATTGGACCTGCGTTTGATCCATCCGGGGATGTGCCTGATGAAAA
The DNA here is from genome assembly GCA_948742005.1 of uncultured bacterium. Taxonomy (GTDB): domain Bacteria; phylum Cyanobacteriota; class Vampirovibrionia; order Gastranaerophilales; family Gastranaerophilaceae; genus RUG14156. Next base: position 2,019 of record CAPYQR010000177.1, on the reverse strand, counting down.
AAGAGAACGTTATGTTGTTATTGAAGAAATAAAAATGGGTCAAGATAATAACTGGCGCAATGTTTATAATAATTTAAACAAAATAATGTATGAAAAACATCCTTATAAAAGAGAAGTTATAGGGTCTTGTGAAATTATATCAAAAATTTCGCAAAGCGAAATAATGAGTTATTATAAAACTTTCTATACCCCAAAAAATATTACAACGATTGTTGTCGGGGAATTTCAAGAAGATGAAATTATTAATCTTGTGATTGAGAATTTTAAATTCAGCAAAGACAAAACGATTAAAAAAGCAAAATCAGACAAGAAAAAACCCGAATTCAAAATTAAACATCCTAAAACAACAATAGATTATTGTGAGTCAAACACAGCTTATTTGATGATTGGAGCATTATGTTCAAGCGCTAAAAATCTTAAAGAAACAATTGCGCTCGACCTTTTATCAACAATTTTAGGCGATGGCAAAAGTTCAAGACTATATAATAATTTAATCGAAAAGCAAGATAACCCCTATTATTACCAACTTGAAAGCTGTCATTATCAATTTAAAGACGGGGATAATTTCTTTATTGAAGCAAATTTTGACCCTGAAAAGAAAGATATTGTTATTGATGAATTAAAAGAACATTTAAAAAACCTTGAAAAAATAACTCCCGAGGAATTACAAAAGGCTAAAAAACGCGTCAAGGTTAACTTTGCACAGGATTCAGAGATGGTAGCCGATATTGCAGATACAATCGGGTATTATATGACCGTTTGTGAAGACATAACTTTGGCGGACAAATATTTAAAAGTTCTGGATAAAATTGACTGCAAATATCTGGAAAAAATCGCAAAGAAATATCTAAACCCAAAAAATGTTTCAGTTAGCATGTTGCTTCCAAAAAATGTAAAAGGAAATAATAATGGAATTATATAACAGGAAAAATATAAATATTTTACTTCAAAAAGAGCCGAACACTCCTCGATACAGCGTTAATTTCTTTTTTAAAACAAATAAAAAAGAGAAATTTGACGGAGTTAATTCTCTTCTAGCGCGTCTTTTATTACAGGGAACAAAAAAATATTCAGCAAGCGATTTAGCGCGCGAATTCGAAAACAATTGTATTGATATTTCAATTGTTGCAAAAAGAGATTATATAAAAGCAAGTCTGGTTTTTTTGAATGAAGATTTTAAACTTGCAATGGAATTAGTAAAAGATTTGTTTTTAAATTCAACATTTGATGATTTTGAAAAAGAAGTTTTTAAACTTAAAGGTGAAATAATTTCAGACCTTGATTACCCTAAGTTTAAATTAAGCGATATGTTTGTTAAAACCTTATTTAAAAACCATCCTTATTCATCAACTCACACAAAAATCTTAGAAACCCTTGATAAAATTAAAAAAGAAGATATAATCGATGCGCAAAGGGAAATGTTTAATTCACAAAAAGCAATCGCTCTTGTTGGAGATTATGATGATAAAGAAGAAATTTTAGCATTTTTTGAAAATGAATTTCCCTTTACGCAAAATGTTGAAGTAAATGATGAAATTGAAAATGTTTTTTATAACGCTATAAAAAAAGACGAAATTGTATGGATTTCTAAAAATGATGCTCAACAA
>CAPYQR010000177.1:0-402 GCA_948742005.1 uncultured bacterium | reverse complement strand
AACAAGCACAGATTTTGCAAGGCTGGCTTGTGGATTCTTTTAAAAGTGAATTTTGTGCAAAGTTTGCCGTTTTAAATAATATTCTGGGCTCATCCGGTCTTTCAAGCAGATTGTTTACAAATCTGCGTGATAAACAAGGGCTTGCATACACTGTTCGCAGCCAGTATGAAACAATGCTTCACAGTGCGATTTTTAATATGTATATAGGTACAAGTCCTAAAAATATTCAAAAATCATTAGACGGTTTTAGGATAGAATTACAAAAACTCGCTGATTGTCCGCCTGATGAAACAGAGCTTCAAGGCGCAAAAGATAATATTTCGGGCAGGTCAAAATATTTTTCTCAAAATAATTCTCAAATTTCATCAAGAAAAGGTTATGATTATATGATGGGATTAGGCT
>CAPYQR010000176.1 GCA_948742005.1 uncultured bacterium | reverse complement strand
CCGAGCTTTAAGAATAAGACATCAAATTTAAAATTTGAATTGGTCTTATTGATGTTTTCGCTAAAACCATAAAAAGTCATAAGTTCTGTTTTGTGTTCTTTTATGATGCCTTTGTCAAATTCCAGAGTCAATTTATCGCTTAGAATTCCATTTGGTGCAATTTCTTCAAAATCATTTTTTTCTTCTGTATTTTTTTCAAAAATCACAGGCTTTTCAAAAATCTCAGCTTCTTCAAGAAGAATCGGATTTTCTAAAAGAATCGGGGTTTCAAGAATTTTGTTTTTGTCCAGCTCAAAATTCTCCTGCGCAAAAGCAAGAGCGTTTGATAAAAACAGTAAAAATATCAAACTCCGTATTATCTTTTTCACTTGCTTAAGTTTAACATGGTTAAAATTAAATTAAAATCTGTGTTGCAAAAATAATCTTGTGTGAATCTGCTTTTGTGTCGTTTTTGCAATAAATATAATTTAAAATAAACCTTAAACTTTGACCTAAAAGATAGTAGTTGATTCCTGCTGAATATTCTTGTGAATTATTGTTGGAAACTTTTTTATCAGGGTCGAAATAATCATATCGAGCTAATAGTTCAATTTTTTTTGTTAACATATAAGCTAAAGTAACATTATAACCCCAACGTTCCTTTTTTGTTAAGCCCGAAGCGCCGTTTGAGCCATCTGCATATTGAAGTTCGGAGATTAATTTGAAATTTTTATATTTGTATCTTAAAGCCGCGCTTAAAACGCTGAAATCGGTTGAATTTCTTCTTCCTGCTTCCCAGCCCGCGCCAATATTTAATTTTCCATATTTACTTTCGTTATTATTGTCAAATTTTGCCAGCGGTTTAAAATTAACCCATAAATCTGTTTCAACTCCGGGCATAAATTCGCTGTAGCGTGTATCAGAGCTGTATCCTCCAAGGTCGTAATCAATATATTTGTAATCGCCTTTCAAGCGAACTCCTGTTTTTCTGATATTTCCAAAATTTCTTGCAGTTTGAGATCGGTTTACAAAAGGAATTAAATAAGGACTTTGTCCGCCCTCAAACCCGACATTTGGACGTGATGTTCCAAACATTAATGTATGATTCGGGATTCTTTTTGTTTCAATCCAGGCATCTAAAATGAGCCTGTGAAAAAAGTTTTCGTGCATGTTGGGCGTTAAATCAAAAAGAAAATTGAACCCTTCTTTTTCGCTTTTGATTTTTCCTTTTGTGTTGACATTGATTAATTGAGGATGAAATTCAAGACTTGAATCAGCTTCGTTTATTGATTGCGTGAAATTGAAAATGTAATTTGTTTGAAAATTTGCTTCCTTTATAATTCCTTTTTGAAATTCAGCTTTTAAATTATCATGCAACAATCCGTTTGTTGAATCAAGATTATAGTCTTTTTCGATTGTTCCTTTTAAAATTTTGTTTAAAAAAGGCTCATTAAATTCTTTGTCTGTTTCTTCAATTTTTTCATCTTGTTCAAGCAAAACAGGCTGTTCAAAAACATCCTCCTCAAGCGCTAAGGCTTGAGGAGTTGAAGATATTTTTGAGATTAAGAAAATCAGTAAAAATAATTTAAATATTAATTTAATCGTTTTTTTGTTTACAATCATCTTTTAAATAAGCAATCCAGAATAATAATACAACAAAAACCAAAGCCCCGACAACGTTTCCAAGAGTTACGGGGATTAAATTATGAATGAAAAATGTTTTCCAGCTTAAAGTTGCCAATTGATCAGCGCTAAGCGCAGAAGCCGCTACAACGCCGTCTAAATTTTTCATTAAAATTCCGCTTGGAATAAAAAACATATTAGCGACAGAGTGTTCATATCCTGATGCAACGAAAGTCATAATCGGGAAGAAAATTGCAAAGATTTTTCCAATAACTCTTTTTGAACTTGTTGCCATCCAAACAGCAAGGCAAACAAGCCAGTTGCACAAAATTCCTCTGCAAAATGCTTCAACAAAAGTTAAATTAACTTTCATATGAGCATTTGTTAAAGTTGCAGCTCCTAAAAGTTCGTTGTTATTGTGACATAGTGCTGCAAAATAAACTAATGCCGCTAATAAAATTGAACCGACAAAATTGCCGACATAAACAATTGACCAGCTTCTTAATAACTTAAACCAGCTGATTTTTTTTTCAAGAACCGAAAACATCATCATAACGTTTCCTGTGAATAATTCAGCACCCGTTAAAACAACCATCATTAAGCCTGCAGAGAATACCATTGCACCGATTAATTTTGATACACCCCAGCCGAGATATTGGCTTTCGCCTGTTGAAACAGTCAAGCTGACCTGTGCACCATAGGCAATGAAAGCGCCTGCTGCGATTGCAAGAGCAAACATTTTCGATTTTCTGTATTCTGCCTTTGCGGGCATTACTTTTTCGCCAAATTCATGCGCTACTTCTGAGGGCGCAAGACAATCCTTGTTGTCAAGTAATTCTTTTGACATAACTTTCTCCTTAATTCTATAATTTTAAAATGTTGCGAGCTTCGTTTTTTATTTTTAAAGGATTTTTAAATCCAAAAAAATTTTATCCCTTTAACAATTAATTTCAAGAGTTTTTTTGAAAAAAATTAAATTATTTTTTTATATTTTAAGTTTTTTATTCGGAATTGTAAATTTTATTAATTTTATTATTATTTCGAGCTTGATTTTATTTTGTTTTTAAAATAAAATAATTTTTGCAACCCAAAACGGCTTATGTGTGCCGTAAGGGAATTCAAAAAGGAGAAAAATATGCCTAAAATGAAAACACACCGTTCAGCTGCAAAACGCTACAAAATTACTGCCACAGGCAAAGTTTTACGCCAAAAAGCGGGAAAAGGACACTTGCTTGCTCATAAATCTCAAGCCAGAAAAAACAGATTAACAGAAACTGTTGAAGTGTTCAAAGGAAATTTAGCAATGATTGCTAAAGAATTACCCTACAAAAAGAAATATTCAAACTAGAGAAAGGCGAAAACAATGAGAGTCAAACGTGGTAATGTATTAAGAAAAAGACATAAAAAAATATTAAAACTTGCAAAAGGTTTTATTGGTGCAAGAAGCAGAATTTTTAAAGTAGCAAATATTGCTGTAATGAAAAAACTTAAATACCAATACAGAGACAGAAGAGTTCTTAAAAGAAACATGCGCTCGCTTTGGATTATAAGAATCAATGCAGCAGTCAGAGAACTTGGTATCAGCTATTCAAAATTTATGAACATGCTTAAAAAAGCAGATATTCAAGTCAATAGAAAGATGCTTGCAGAATTAGCGGTAAATGAACCGGATGCTTTTAAAGTTCTTGTTGAAACTGCATAAGGAAAAGTTAAAAGAAGAACTAAAAACCAAAACACGAGAGATTA
>CAPYQR010000175.1 GCA_948742005.1 uncultured bacterium | reverse complement strand
ATATCTGATTTTGTATCAAACTTTTGTTTTAAATCTTTTTTAATTGACGGCGGAAAAGAAGATCCTTATATGGCGCTTAGAATTAAAAATCTCAAAGGATTACAGTAGGGTTTTTGAGAAAAGATGTTATGAGGAAAATTATGAATAAAAAAGTGATATTTTCGAGTTTAGTTTGTTTTTTGACACTGTCTTTGCTGTTGTTGTCAGGATGCTCTTATGCCAAAAAAACAACTCCCAACCCTGTTGCTGTAAAAGTTCACAAAGCGGGTGAGGTTTTGGATACGCAAGCTGTATCGCCATCAAACCCCCAATGTAAAGGTAATCCTTGTATCCTGACTTTGTTTTCATCTGAATCGGAAGCTAAAAACAAGGTTTGGATTGGTACATTCCAACTTGTTTTTAACGATATGAAAAACAATATTATTAAACACAACGTTGAATTCGTAGGTGAAGAGCCGACAAGAGAGCTTATCGGGTTAAATAATGAAGAATTTAATTCTGACATGTTAAATCCTGAAAGCTATTACACAAGCTACGGCGAAACAAGCCCCGAAGCGCGCGACAAGATTAAAAAAGATTTAAAACAAAAGTTTGATACAAAATCAGATATTTTAGATTCAATGAATTGGGAAAAAGCTGTTGGAAGATTTTATGCTTATGCAATGTTGAAAAAAGAATTTGATTTTTTAAAGGAATTTGATGAATTGGATTCAAAATCGTTTAATAATTCCAAAAAAACTTACAAATATTTTGGAATTAAAGACGATTCAGATGAAAAACTCGATAAAAACCTTGGAGTTTTATTCTACAGCAACCCTGATGATTATGCTGTTCAATTATATACAAAAAATAATGATATTGTTTATTTGTACAGAAGTGAATCTGATAAAGATTTTAAAACTTTGTTTGATGAAATGACAAAAAAAAGACAGAAATACAGGCAAAAAAATATCCAAACAGATGCAAACAAATTTTCAGCACTTGATACCTTAATGATTCCTGAAATAAAATTCAAAAATGAAAGGGATTATGATGAATTATGTAATAAATTAATAAAAGATGATAAAGAAATCTATTTTTCAAAAGCAATTGAAACAATTGAATTTTCTCTTGATAAAAAAGGCGGAAAAGTTAAATCAGAAGCAGCGCTTATGCTTGAAACCTGCGGAATTGAAGCTTATGACCCTGAAAAAAAACCAAGACATTTTAATTTCGATAAAACTTTTGTAATGTTTTTGGTTGATAAAGGTAAAGATGACCCTTATATGGCACTTCGGATAAAAGATTTGGAGGGGCTTCAAGATAAATAGAGATTTTTAGCGCGTTTGTTTCAAAATTTATTTTAATTTTTTAACTTTTGCGCTAAGATTGCCTTAGGAGATTCAAAATGGAAAATAAAATTTTAGAAATAAAACAAAAAGCACTTGATGAAATCAATAAAGCACAGAATTTAAAAGCTCTTGAAGCGGTAAAAAATCAATTTCTTTCAAGAAATTCAGAATTTAATAATTTAAAAAAAGGCATGAAAGATTTAACACCCGAACAACGCCCTAAAATCGGCGCAATGCTTAACGAAGTTTCAAAAGAGCTTGAAAATTTAATTTCTGAAAAAAATGAAATTTTTTATAAAAAAGAATTAAACGAAAAACTTTTAAGCGAAAAAATTGACATTACTCAAGATGGAAACTATATTCCTTTAGGACATGTTCATCCTTTGACTCTAACGGTAAATGAAATTGATGATATTTTTAACTATCTTGGCTTTTCATTGATTAAACCGGAACTTTCTCCTGAAGTTGAGCTTGAAAAGTATAATTTTGACCTTTTGAATGTTCCAAAAGAGCACCCTGCACGTGATGTTCAGGATACTTTTTACTGTGAAGATATGCAAAACGTTGTGTTAAGAAGCCAAACTTCAAACGCACAAGCGCGTCAGATGATGAATTCCAAACCGCCGATTAAGATAATTTCACCCGGCAGAGTTTATAGGAATGAATCAATAAGTGCGCGCAAAAATAATCTTTTTCATCAAATTGAGGGATTATATGTCGATAAAAACGTCACCATGGCGCAATTAAAAGGCGTTTTGAATGAATTTATAAGACTTTATTTTGGTTCATCCCGTCCGACAAGATACAGAAACAGTTTTTTCCCTTTTACAGAGCCTTCTGTAGAAATCGATGTTCAATGTATCATGTGTCAGGGTAAAGGCTGTAGTGTTTGTTCGGGGTCAGGCTGGCTTGAGATTTTGGGTGCGGGAATGGTTGATCCGAATGTTTTAAAAGATGTTGGAATTGATCCTGAAACATATTCCGGTTTTGCCTTTGGCATGGGCGTTGAAAGATTAACAATGTTAAAATATGCAATTGATGACATTCGTCTGTTTTTCAACAATGATGTAAGGTTTTTAAAGCAAAGTGTCTGATAAAAAAGAATATCTGGAAGATTTTAAAATTTATTTAAAAGGTGAAAAAAATTTTTCACACAATACAATACGCGCATATTGTAACGATGTCTATACTTTTTTACTCTGGATAAATGATACCGAGCCTGAAAAAATTAATCCTGATGAATTCAGCAAATACGTACGTTTTATTAGCCAAATTAACTATACAAAAACAACAATTGCGCGAAAAATCGCTTCAATCCGTGCGTTTTATAAATATCTTTATCAGGAAGAATTGATTGATTATAATCCAATTGATAATGTTCCTATTCCAAAACAAAAAAAAGTTCTGCCCGAGTATTTATTTGAAGATGAAATAGAAAATATTTTAAGAGGAATTAAAATCGACACGCCTGCAGGTTATCGAAACAGAATAATACTTGAACTTTTGTGGGTTTCGGGTATGCGTATATCTGAATTATCAAGTTTGAATTATGAAAATCTAAACTTAGAGAAAAATGAAATAAGAGTTTTTGGAAAAGGTGCAAAAGAGCGTATTGTTTTAATTCCTGATAAAACAAAAGACTCGCTTTTAAATTATATAGATAATGTTTCGGATTTAATTCATAAAACAGATAAATTGCCGAAATCTCCATTATTTATTAACTACAACGGCTACAGGCTTCAAAATCAGAGTATCAGAAAAGCCCTTAAACAAACATTAGGCGCTATTCATTTTACAAAACATGTAACCCCGCATGTGTTTCGTCATAGTTTTGCAACGCATTTATTGGAAAACGGTGCAGATTTAAGAATTGTTCAAGAACTCTTAGGACATTCAAGCATTAAAAACACGCAAATTTATACCCACGTTTCAATTGAGCGTTTAAAAGAAGTTTATGATTCAAGCCATCCTCATGCTAAATAATTTTATTTAATGTGCAAAAAAAAATATTTTTATGCTTTATATATTTGCA
>CAPYQR010000174.1 GCA_948742005.1 uncultured bacterium | reverse complement strand
ACCGTTGTTCGAAGAGGATAAAGAATTCTGACAAAATAAAAACCTCTTAATTAAAATTAAGAGGCAGAATCTGTTTTTCTTGATTCATCGTGTAAAAGGTTAGTGTGTAGTGTGAATTAATTTTTAATTACATATATATAAAGTATATATGTAATTAAAAATTGCCTGTTTGATTTATCTTGTTACATTTCTTAATAATGTAATTTTTTAAGTCAATAAATACTTATCAAGTGTTTTATTAATTTATAAATTAGAGGAAAAAAAAATGAAAATCGTACCAAATTTAAACAACATATTCTTAAAACCCATATCCCGCCTAAACCAAAACGGTTTAAAAGCAGCAGACAAATTAAATTTTGGTGCAAAATCAGGATATCGTAAATTAGATTCTGATACATTCACAAAAAACGACACCTCAACAAATTATGATTTTAATGATGATGATTTAGAAAACAAAGACGGTGCAATAAAATTCGGTTTTGATACGCCTGACCTCAGCGCTTTAAGAGAAATAATGCGAATTTCTATTTTAGATGGAACGCTTGTCGGGGATAAATTAAAAGAAGAAAAAACAAAAAGCAGCATAAAAGAAGAAAGCCAGCAGCAAGGAAAATACGGCATACTTCAAAAACCATTCAGCTCCAGAACGGGACAAGAAATTTATCCTTTTGAAAACTTCCAAGAAGCTCCTGATTGCAACGGTGTCAGAGGTAAAACACCTTTAAAAAATAAAGAAAATGCACAAAAAGGCATGTCTTTAAAATTTGACCTGTTAAAAGCCTGCAATATTGACACAATTATCGATTTAAGAAATAGGGAAGTCTGCAATAAGAGGACTATTGATTTTGTACAAAATAACTGCTTAAATTATTACAATTTCCCTGTTGAAGAAATTTCAAACGAAGCAATCAACCGTGCTTCAATAGACAAAATGAGTGAATTTTTTGATGTAATAAATAAAGGAAATTTCTATATAGGCTGTGCAAATGGAGAATCAAGAACAGATTTAGCCGTAGGCTTAAACTACGTTTGCAATCCTAACGCTCAAAACGTCCCCAGATTACGCTGGCTTCATACAGGCAATTCTGATATGAGTTTAAACAAAAATGTGAAAAAACTCAATAAATATATTCAACAAAACCCGGATGTTGTAAAACAATGGGGTTGGAAAAATTATGATGAATACAAAGCAGAAAGCGAAAAAAGGCTTGAAAAAGCATATAAATACAACAAAATAGCATAAATTAAAAAAGAATAGCGGAAAATAAAATGAAAATTATCCATCACCCCAATATATTTAAAACACAACTAAAAAATATATTAATCAAAGAAAAAGAAAAAATAGGTTTTACTAAAAATTTTGTCAAAAAATTACAAATTCCCTCTTTTTGTTCAAAATATTCAACCAATGTAATCAAAAAACCGATTAATAAAGAGGAACTGACAAAACTAAAAATTCCAAACCTGAGGTTAATACACAACAACAGCCTCAGAGGAGAAGCGCTTTCATCAAAGAAAAACCGCTGGGCATTAAAAAAAATAAAGGCTTTAGGAATTGAAAACATAATAGATTTAAGAGATAAATACACAAGCAAAAACTACGCACAGCTTTGCGCACAGGAAAATTTAAATTATTTTCATTTTCCAATTGATTCATCAAGTATTGATGACGAAACAATAATTCAAAATTTTCCTCTAATGTTTAATATACTAAACAAAGGAAGATATTACATTGCCTGCGCACAAGGCTTGCACAGAACAGACATTGCTCTTGCTCTAAATTACGTTTACAATCCCAATTGCAAAGATATTCCCGCTATGGCAGGACACAAGCAGGATAATATGGATATAAATGATATAAAACGCAGAATCAACAGCATTTACAAAAAAATCTCAGATGAACAACTGAAAAAACTCGGCTGGCAAAACGATGCAAGAAGTAAAATCCTTGAAAGAAAAGAAAAACTTATTGAAAAATTTGAAAATGATATTTAAAAATTTGAAAACCAAAAAGGTACTTATTTGCCCGAAAGCCGTATAAATACCTTTTTTAGTTTTAATAATTAAATTTGTTTTTAAAAACTAATTTTCAAAAACATAAGCCAAAAGTCCTGCTTCTCTGGCTTTTTTCACAGCGTTTGAAAGAACTCTTTGGTGTTTAGAGCATGTGCCTGTGATTCTTCTTGGAAGAATTTTTCCTGCTTCTGATAAAAATCTTTTTAATTTTGAAACATCTTTATAGTCAAGATTTTCGATTTTATCATTACAAAATGTGCAGTTTTTCTTCTTTTTTAAGTCTTTTAAATCTTTAGCCATTTTATTTTTAATATCCTTTTCTAGTTATTTTTATTCGACACTGTTTATTTTACTTTAAAATATGTTTTTAAAACGGGATTTCATCTTCGTCTATTAAATCTTGCGCAGAATCTGTTTTTTCAAAAGAAACAATGTTTTCATCCACAGCAGGATTAGAAACCGCTGAAGAATTAGCAGAAGATGCAAAACCTGCACCCAGCTTTTCGATATTGTTTGCATTGATTTCATAAACTCTTTTGTCGTTTCCGTTTGGAAGCTTAAAAGAATTGATTTGTAATTTACCCTCAACAGCAACCATATCACCTTGAGCAATTGTAGAAGAAGCTTTTTCGGCCAATTGCCCGAAAGCAACAACGCGCACCAAAGTTGCGCTTGATTGATCGATATCTATTGTAAAACCGACAATCGGCATGTCATTTTGTGTAAATCTTTTCTCGGGCGCTTTTGTAACTGCTCCCGTAACGAAAGCTTTTGCTAAAGTCATTTATGCACATTCCTTTGTTGTAAACATTGTTCTTATGATAGATTCGTTTAATTTTAATTGTCTTTTTAATTCGGAAATTTTATTTCCCGGAACTTCAACGACCTGATTAACCATAAAGCCGTCAACAAAACCTTGAATTTCATAAGATAATTTTTTTCTGCCCATTTTATCGCAATTAACAACGTTTCCGCCAAGATTTTTGATAATTTCTTCAACCCTGTTAACAACTTTATCAGCTTCATCAGTATCTAAATTAGGCTTAATTATTGTAAATAAATCGTATTTTTTCATTTCTTCTCCTTTTGGTGATTATAATATGAAATGATATTATCATAAACACAATAATCAAACAAGAAATTTTTTTTTTAAAGGCTGTTATGCTTCAAAAGTACCCCTAAACACAAGCTTTGAAGGACCTGTCATATAAATATGATTATCTTCTTTGTATTCAATATTTAAAACCCCTCCGGGCAAAACAACATCACATCTTCTTGAAATCAATCCTTTTTTAACCCCGATTGCCACACTTGCGCACGCTCCTGTACCGCAGGCAAGCGTTATACCGCAG
>CAPYQR010000173.1:1675-3374 GCA_948742005.1 uncultured bacterium | reverse complement strand
ACGAACCACCTGATTGAACCGGAGTTTGAGGGCTTGTTTGGGTTGCGGTTTGGATATTTTGCACAGTTTGTTCTTGAACTTGCGGCTGCTGTTGAATTTTATTACCATTATCATCCAGCTTATAACCTTGTTCATATTTCCCGTCAGAATTAACCTCAAATTCTTTATCAAATTTGCCATTATCCTCAGAACTCATTTTAAGCGAAACAAGTTTTCCATCTTTAAACATCGCCCCTGCTTCAGACATGCCGCTTTCATTATTATCATAATAAATAGCGCTTAAATTACCCTCTGCATCAAAAGCAGCATATTTTTCAGCTTTTCCTGAATTGTCTTTATCTAAGCAAAATGAGTTCATTTTTCCACTGTCGTCAAATGTTGAATGCGCAAGATATTCATCATTCCCGTCACGATTTTGCTTAACTATACCGGCAGAAACCAATTTGCCATTTTCATACCTTACAATAGCTCTTTTATTTTTTCCAACTTCTATATTATAATTAACGATTCCATTAATGTTGTCGGTTGAGCTTGGATCTTCTTCACCGTTTTTAATTTTTTCAAGCGCTTTATCAATTTGTTCCTTTGTATCAAGAACTGTCTTTTTGTCTTTGTTGATTTTATCTGTTGAATATTTCTCTTTATCAGATTCATCCATCGAAACAGTTAAAAACCCTTGCGAATCAACATTTGTCGAAGTATTAGTATTTGTTTCGGATGAAGTTTTTGTTTCAGAAGACGAAGTTTTATCATCTTTTGTTTTTTCAGATTTTACAGAATCGTCATCATCTTCATCCTTTTCATCAACACTTTCTTCCTTGCCAAGATTCTTTAAAAAACTTCTAAGAGAAACGCTATCATCCTCATCAGCGCCTTTTCCATACGTTTCAATCAATTCATCAAGTTCATTTTCATCTAAAATGTCCTCAGAATCACCATCCGAATCAACGTTTAAAATTTCCCACATGGCACTTGCAATATCATCATTCAATCCGATTTCATCTAATCTGTCCATAAAATCATCTTTTGTTACTTCATTGTCATCAAGAGAAAAAATGGAAGCATTAGAATGCTCATTTCTAGGCGAACCAAGCCTTAAGCCGTTTTCGTCGTCCGTATTCCTGATGTCTTTTTTCAGTTCTCTGTAATTATCGTAACCAAAAGGGTTGATGTTAACTTCTGCCATTATCCGTTCCTTTTTTTACACACCTGTAAATATTTACGGCATTTTTATGGTTTTCCTTTAAAGAAATAAGATTTATTTTAAAAAATTTTACAAAAGTTAACAATATTTTTAATTAAAAAACATTTTTTTTAATCACAGTTTTTAAATTATTATCAACTAGAAAAGGAAAAATAATGGATAACGTTTCACACATCAGACAAAATATGTTTTTTTCAACAAAATTAAATCCAAATTACAAAAATTTATCAAAAAAATCCGAAAAAAATCAACATAATTCGTCTTTAAACCCGAAAACAAAATCGAAATTAATAACCCCAAACGCTAATCAAGTTCTTGCTTTTTGCGGAGGAAAAAGCTTAAATTTAGCTCAAACCTACAACCAAATCAAGACCTTTGGCGCATTTCCAAGTGATATCGAAGAAAATATTACAGAAGAACTAAAAAAAGGTAACCCTAAAAACAAAACTCTGATTGACATCCATCGTGAAAAATACGACTTTTTAAATCAAATGG
>CAPYQR010000173.1:0-1652 GCA_948742005.1 uncultured bacterium | reverse complement strand
CTTTAGAAGAAGCCAAGTTATTTTTCCCCGAATTTAGCGAAGTTTTATCAGATAGCGAGATAACTTATTACAAAAATTCATTTATTGATAAAGTCAAATCAGGAAAGCTTGAATATTTTGATTCCGACAAAGATATCGCACTTCAACTTTTGCAAATCTACTGGGGTGACGGGTTTTCATTAAACGATATAAAAAATAATTTTACAAACACAGAACTTTATAACGTTTTCAAAAAATTTAACATTCCGCTTCAAGATTCCACTTACGCTCATTACCTCAAACTTTCCGATAAAAAATATAATGAAAGATTCAGTGCATTATTAAGTCAAAAAATAAGCGAAAGCAAGGCAAAATCAACAAAAAAACAGGAAAACTCTCAAAATTTTGAAACCAAAATTCCAAAAGAAAAAACAACACGAAAACCTTTGAGCGAAGAACACAGGAGAAAAATTTCACAAAGCTTAATCGAATATTACAAGCAAAACCCACGTGAAGCTGCAGAAATAACCGAAGAAAGCCTTAAGTGTTATAAAAGCAAAGAAGAAAAAGAAATTTTTTCTCAAATAATGATAAGAGCCTGGAATTACAACGAGTGCAGGCCTGTTAAAAAGGCAATGTCAAAATATATGAAAAGAGATATTTCAGACAGCGAAATAAAAGATTTAACACAAGAAGATTCAATTTTAAGAAAAAATTTATCAGGTTTTTATAAGAAAAATCCCTGGGCAAAAGCACAATTATCAAAAGCAATGAAAAAGTCCTGGGAAAGACAGAGAGAATTAAACGATTTGGGTTTGAATTTTGATTTCGCTGCACAGGTTAGAATGTTCCCCACTCAAATTGCACAGGAATTGGAAAAATTATCAAAAATATCAGGATTGGCAAAAAATGCCCAATATTATTATCTTGCCGATGAAAGAGATTTAAAAAACTTAGGCGGATATTGTATAGTTCCAGAAACAAACGATGAGGAAAAAGAAAAAATAGCACAAATTTTAAATGAGAACACAAATAACCTCACTACGGAATTTGCCGATATTCTTTTTATTACAATTATCAATTATTATGAAGATTTGATTAACAATGCCAAAAAGAATAATAATTTTGATGAAAATTTTAAAAAAATTGATAAATATTTATACGATAATTTTTTCAAGTCATACGAAGAAAATAGGCGCAGAGATTTTGACATAAATAAATTACAGGTTATATATAGCAATCTTATGCTGTTTTTTTGTTATGAGCAAAAAAATATAAAAGAAATTAATAAACTAAATGCCAAATTAGATGAAAGCTACAAACAATATAAACAAAACGGAGTTGAAAAATCTTTAGCGAAAACGCGAGCATCGTATGAATATTGTTTAAGTTGCGCAAAGCACTTCAGAATAAATTATCCTGAATTATTTTGTAAATCTTAGAAACCTTTAATCTTGTACAATAATCAATTAAATCTTTCTTGATTTCAGGACACAAAATATAAAGCGCAATAACATTCGGCAAGCACATAGCAATCATCATCGCATCAGTTATTTCAATTACCGATTTAACATTCATAACCGAACCAATAACAATAAAAAGACAATAAATTAAATTATATGTTAAAACTCTTTTTTTACCCTCTCCAAATAAAAACGTCCATGCTTTTTGAC
>CAPYQR010000172.1 GCA_948742005.1 uncultured bacterium | reverse complement strand
CCCATGGTTCGTTTGAAATAGCATTTAAGAATGATTGCTGTGCGTAGAATTGAGATACAGGGGTAACAGATGTTGCAAAACCGCCTCGCTCAACTACTTCTTTCATATTAGCAATTAATTTCGGGAATTTATCAAGCATACCCATATCTTTCAACTGGTTAACCGTTGTAGCAGTTGCACCCCCGGGGAGCGGAGCTTGAATTAAAATCGGGTTAACAGCAAGTGAAATCGGGGAAATCGGATAATCTTTCATACATTCTTTAAAGATTTCTTCGGTTTCCATGATTTTTTTAATATCCAAACCAAGGTCGTAATCACTTCCTTTTAGCGCATGCCACATTGAAATAATATCAGGCTGTCCTGTTCCGCCTGAAACAGGTTTCATAGCAAGGTCGATTCCATCTGCTCCGCCATCAAGCGCTACAAGGTATGCTGCTAAACCTGTTCCTGCAGTTTCGTGTGAATGGAAGCGGATATGAGCGTTTTCGCCTAATAATTCGCGAGCCATTTTTACTGTTTCGTAAACTTTTTTCGGATTTGAAGTTCCTGAAGCGTCTTTAAATGCTAAAGAATCAAAAGGAAGTCCTGAATCTAAGATGTTTCTTAAAACTTTTTCATAAAAAGCAACATCATGAGCACCCTCGCAGCCATAAGGCAATTCCATCATTGTAATTGTAACTTCGTGTTGAAGCCCGTGTTTTTTAATTGAATTAGCAGAATCAACAAGGTTATTAACATCATTTAAAGCATCAAAGTTTCTAATAACATTAACGCCATGTTTTGCAAACATTTTAGCGTGTAAATCAATAATATCACGCGGTTGTGAATTCAATCCGACAACATTAACACCGCGCGCTAAAGATTGTAATTTAACATCAGGGCCGACCGCAGCTCTTATTTTATCCATTGTTTCAAAAGCATTTTCATTGCAGAAGAAAATCGGTGCTTGGAATCTTGCTCCGCCTGCTGTTTCAAAATGCTTTAAACCTGCGTTAACTGCAGCTTGAAGTGCCGGAATAAAATCATCTACTAAAACCTTAGCTCCGTAAATAGATTGGAAACCGTCGCGAAATGACGTATCCATAACTTTAATTTGTTTTTTTGCCATATTTTTATCCTTTTTTTATGTATTATTTATATTTAACCTTGAGCAATCGCAGCGGCAATCGCAACAGCTACCTCAGAATCATCTGAAGTTTTAATTTTTTTAGCCGTTTTTGTTTCTTCAACAACAGGCGGAAAGAGTTTGTCAATTAATGCAACACATCTTGCCATAATCATAATTGCAAAAATCAAAATAACAAGGAAACTAAAAACTATTCCCATGCCAACGCTCATTGTTGTTACGCCCGTAGTCCAAATCTGCGCATCTAACATAATATTTTCTCCTTTATACCATTAATCAAAAAATCATTATATTGTTTTTCAAAATTGTCCAAAAATTTTTTTAAAAATTTTGGCTTATCAACCCTTTTTCCCGTTTCAAGAAAAACAGAAGTTGCGCCTTTATAACTTGAATCATGTGAAAATTGAATTTTTTTAACATCATAATCTGTCAAATTAAGATTAATTCCACATCCCAAAACAACACCTTTAAAAACTTGTCCAAAAAATTCAGATTCCGCCAAAAATCCTGCAATTTTTCTTCCATCAATTAAAATATCATTAGGAAACTTAAACCCGGGCTTAAGTCCATATTCTTCAAGAGTCTGCGCACAAACAAACGCAACAAATCTCGTCAATTCATTCAAATGCTCAAGATTCAAAGGCTTTAAAACAATTGAAATATAAACATTCCCTCCGTTAGTATCAGTAGAATACCAACCTCTTTGAAACTGCCCATGCCCCAGCGTTTGTTTCTCAGCCGAAACAATATCAAAATCGTTCAATTCCTCTAAATGCTGACGAGCATAAATACTAGTCGAATCCAACTCGCCAAAGTTAATGATTCTGCGCATATAAAAATGATAACAAAAACAAAAAAATAATAAAACAACTTTATAACAAGTTTTTATCCTGATTATTTTATCTCTTCTTTATCTTCGCTTCTCCTTTTCATTACCCAATAAAACAAACAGGTGCTTATGATTGTTAGAATTGCTGCTATTGATTCTGATAGTTTTAGATTTATATTAAAGCCTATTTTTGCGTTAAGAATAAATGCGCTTAGGATAAAAATATAGAAAAGGAAAGGAATTAGGGTTATGAGATAGTTTTTCTTTTTTTGGTATAGAAAAATTGTTGCTATTAATAAGGTTGGGATTGCGATTAATTGGTTTATAAACATGGTGTAGCGCCAGAGTGCAGAAAAACTGTCGGCGCTTGTTTTTGCCCAGATTAAAACTAAAATTGAGCAAATTACTGATGGAATTACAATTATTGCGCGGTTTTTTATTGGTTTTTGAGATAAATTCAAGGCTTCTGATATCATCATTCTAACGCTTCTTAATGCCGTATCGCCCGAGGTTATTGGCAAAAGCAAAACGCAAATGGCGATTAACGCGCCAAAATTCAATGGAGCATAATTATTCGCAATAATATTTACGACATTTGCGCTTCCAACTAAATTTTCACTCACCAAATTCAAATTATAGACACTCATTGCGCCAAGCGCCCAAATCATCATAATAACAGATTCTGCACACATCATCAAATAAAAAACTTTTCTTCCTTGCTTTTCTGTTTTAACTGTTCTTGATATAATCGGCGCTTGTGTTGCATGAGAGCCTGATAAAAGTCCGCAGCTTACTGTTAAAAAGAAAAATGGAATCCAGGGCAGGTGGTTTTTATGATAATGTAAGGTTTCAAGATTTAATGGAGGTATTGAAAGTCCTTTTGTAATATAACCTATAAATAAAAGAATTGTTCCGATTAAAAAAACGCCTGCAAAAACAGGATAAATTTTTGCGATAAATTTATCAATCGGAAACATTGTTGCAATTAAAAAATAGATAAAAATTATACTGTAAATTGTAAGCATTGTAGGATTTGTTAAAGAAAAATTGTTTTCTTGTAAAAACCTTTGGGCAAAAATATCCCCGGAGCTGTAAACAAAAACAGCAACCCAGACAAAAGACATTAAAGTTACCGCCATCATAAAAAAACAGAAGAATTTTTTACCGAGGAATTTTTTAATCATCCCTGTTAATTGTAAACCGCCCGTTCTCATTGAAACCATGCCGCACATGTAATCATGAACCGCGCCCATAAAAACACAGCCTAAAGGAATTATAATAAAAACCCAAGGCCCGAACAAAACTCCTTGAATTGCTGCAAGAACAGGGCCCATGCCTGCAATATTAAAAAGATGAATTATCATATTTTTAAATTGCGATAAAGGAATAAAATCAACACCGTCATATTTTGATTCACATGCCGTTTTATCGTCTTTAGGG
>CAPYQR010000171.1 GCA_948742005.1 uncultured bacterium | reverse complement strand
TCGGCAATTGTGTAGCGGCGGCTGTTGTTTCAAGGTGGGAAAATGATTTTAACCATAAAAAGATGGAAGACTTTGTTAAAACACTTTAGATAATATCTTCAATGCTTTTGATAACTTTGATTTCAGAGTTATTTTTGAAATATGTTAATTGTCTTTTGGCAAAGTTTCTTGTGTGCTGCTTTATTTTATCGATTGTAATTTCAAGATTTTCATAAACCCCTTTTTTAAAATCGTAAAATTCTTTGTACCCTATTGTGTTTAATAAAATTTTTGAATCAGGATATTTTTTTGAATTTTTTTCCCATTCTTCAAACAATCCTTGGCTAATCATTTCGTCAACTCTTAAATTAATGCGCTTGTATAATTCTTCGCGTGATAAATTAAGCATAAACCAGCTTGTTTCGTATTTTTTATTTTCGCATCTTATAAATTCGCTCACCGGTTGGTTTAATTCCAGACAAAGCTCAATAGAGCGGATTATTTTATCTTTGTTGTTGGGGTGAATTTGTTTTGCGCGTATGGAATCAAGGGAGTTTAGTTTTTCCCAGAGGTTATTTTTATCAAGTTTTTCTAATTCTAATCTTAAATTTTTATTGATTTTACAATCAGGTAATTTCTTATCGTCAAGCAAACTTTTAATATAAAACCAAGTGCCGCCTGAGATTATTACGTCTTTGTTTAATTTAAATTGTTCTTCAATAATTTTTTCAGCCTGATGTACAAAATCTCCTGCAGAAAATTCTTTATTTGGCTCAAGTATGTCTATTAAATGATGAATTACGCCTTGTTGTTCCGATGGTGTTGGTTTTGCGCTTACGATATTTAAATCTTTGTAAACAATTCTTGAATCGGCGCAAATAATATCAGCATTAATCTTTTTCGCCAATGCAATCGACAGCTTTGTTTTCCCCGAGGCAGTCGGTCCTGTCAGAACATATATTTTTTTGCTCATAATAGTTAAATATTAACATAATTGCGCTTGAGATGAAACAAATAAAGAAAAACAGGAACAAAATTGTTAAAAAGCTGTTTTTTATAACAAAATGTTTTAAGATGCTTAAAATTATATAAAAAGAATAAATTAAGACAAAAACAGATAAAGAGCCTAAAAAATTCTTGAAAATAAAACGAATTGAATCAGCAAGCGCTTGCAGCGGTTTTATAAAAATATTGGAATTATTGTTGTAAATAATTGCGGGAAAATAAAACATAAAAATAAAATTGAAAAGCGTGCTTGTAATCATGAAGCTTAATTGCCATGAATAAAGAGTGTATTTTTGGTTATCCGTTAAGTTTGATAAAAGGTCGTTTAAGCTGAAACCTGCAGGATTTTGAAGAAGCGGGGCGATTTCTTTTATGATTTCTTTTAAATCCCCGAACAGTGCTCCTGCAATTGTGCTTGTTAAAACAATTACCGCAACATATAAAATGGTGTAGATTATTGATGCAATTGCAATTGAGACTATGTTTTTCCCGACACCTTCAAAAAAGATAGAAAAATAATTTTTTTCTTTGTTTTTTTCCGCTTTTTTCTCATCCGCATTTGTAGATTCTTTAATAACCTGCAGCCATCCCGAGGAAAAAACAAAAGATAATAAAACAGTAACAATTAAAAGAGTAAAAGCAACATAAGCAATTTTTGCATAGCTTGTAATGTATAGAGCAAGAAAATTAATCAGTATTAAATATAAAACTAATTGAAAATTGATTGACGGGCTGTTAATAACCGCAGAGAGGGATTTTTTGACCAAATTAAATACCATTTAACTTACGCTCTTTCTATAATTTTAAAAGTGAATTTACATTTTCACTAAACTAATCTATTATTAATATTATTATTGTGCAAAGAAAAAAACAAGGTAAGAAATGTTAAGATTTTCAAAAAAACATAATTACAAAGGTGTCTTAATTTGTGTCGAAGGCATTGATGGTTCAGGCAAATCAACCCAGATTGAATTGTTGCATTCATGGCTTAAATCAATAAATATAGACACCTTGCTAACGCAGTGGAACTCATCTGAATTAATTTCAAATACAACAAAAAAGGCAAAAAAGAAAAATCTTTTATCAGGAAGAACTTTTTCTCTGCTCCATGCAGTTGATTTTGCAGACAGATTAGAACGCACAATTAAGCCTGCGCTTAAGGCTGGATTTGTTGTTTTGGCGGACAGATATGTTTACACTGCTTTTGCTCGTGATGTTGCGCGCGAGGTTGATCCGAAATGGGTGCGTAATATGTATTCTTTTGCAATTCAGCCTGATATAACTTTTTATTTTGATGTCAGCCCCAAAGACAGCCTTGAAAGAATTTGTTCTAACCGCCAGCCGAAATTTTATGAAGCTGGCATGGATATGAAATTATCAAACAATCCTTATAAAAGTTATGTTATTTTTCAAAACAGAATCGTTGAACAATATAAGCAAATGATTGATGAATTTGGTTTGATTAAAATTGATGCTATGGAATCTATTCATGATAAGCAAAAATTTATAAGAGAAAAAGTTGAAGAACTTTTAGTGCAAAGGAAAATTCTGAAATGAACAAAAATAAATCCCATGGCTTTGACGGATATTTAATAGTAATCGAGGGGACAGACGGTTCGGGACGTTCCAGTCAGGTTAATTTATTATCAAGTTATATTAAGGACAAATGTTTTGGCTGTGTTGTTTCTCCCTGGAAAACATCAAGATTGATTTCCGGTGTTATTAATGAAGCTAAAGAAAGAAATATGCTGAACACTACAACATATTCGCTTTTATATGCTGCTGATTACACAGACAGGCTTGAAAACGAGATTATTCCCGCATTGAAATCAGGATTTGTTGTTTTGATGGATAGATATATATACACAGCATATGTCAGAGATTCTGTCCGCGGGCATGATATAAACTGGGTTAAAAATCTTTATAGTTTTGCCCCGAAACCTGATTTGGTGTTTTATTTAAATGTTCCTGAAGAAATTTTAATAAAACGCTTAATTGCCAAAAACGGCGCTCTTGATTATTTTGAAGCAGGGCGTGATATCGGATTGTCGACAGATATTTATAACAGTTTTGAAATTTATCAAAAAAGATGCTTATCAGAATATAAAAAATTAATCAAAGAATATGGTTTTATTGAGCTTGACGGAACAAAAACGCCCGAAGTTCTTCTGGAGGAGATAAAACCATATATTGATAAACTTTTAGCACAGGATTAATTTCCCCTTGTGTGTTTTTTATGATAAAATTTTCCCATGGCTAAATTGAAATCAAAATGGGTTTGTCAATCCTGCGGATATGAAACGGTTTCATATCTCGGGCGGTGTCCCGAGTGCAATAAATTCGGAACTTTTGTTGAAGAAATTATATCCGAGGTTAAAAAAAATGAATCTTCAAAACCCTCAAATATAATCGCGCCCGATTGTGTTATTACAAAAATAAATGAAATAGAAC
>CAPYQR010000170.1 GCA_948742005.1 uncultured bacterium | reverse complement strand
AAAGACGGCAATATTTTAGTTGCAAAAAATACTACTGTAGACAGAGATGATTTAGGCTCATGGGATGCGATTTATGATATGAATAATAAAGATGAAAATAAAAATGTCAAAATCGGAAATGTTATTGAAAAAAATTGTGAAAATTCCATGCTTTATTCTTCTGAAAGACTTTTAACAGGTGTCGGATTAAAAGATGTTATAATTGTTGAAACTCCGGATGCTGTTTTAGCATGCAATAAAAATGATACACAAGGTGTTAAAGATATCTTTGAGCAATTAAAAGAAGTTAAAAATGACGCTCACAGGATTCATACAACCGTTTATCGCCCATGGGGATATTATACGGTCTTGAACCAGGGTGAGGGATATTTAACAAAAATGATTTGTGTTTCAAGAAAAGGACAATTAAGCCTGCAATCGCATAAATATCGTTCCGAACATTGGGTTGTTTTATCCGGAACTGCAAGAGTAACTTTGGAAGATAAAGTTTTTATGCTTAAAGCAGGCTCTTCTATTGATATTCCTGTTCGTGCAATTCATTCGCTTGCTAATCCTTATGATCAGGAATTGAAAATAATTGAAGTTCAAAAAGGCGATAAATTAATTGAAGAGGATATAATCAGATATAAAGACATTTACGGCAGAATCGGCTAAGTATTTTAATTTTAATTCAGATATGTTTTTGCGCTTTTTATGATTTCATCAGGCAATCCTGCAAGAATTGCCGTATTTATAGCTTCGCTGCTTTCTGCAATTCCGCGTCTTATTTTTCTGTCGTTGATAGACCCTTCTTGGTGGCTTCCTATTTTGTAATTAATTACTTTATCGGGATATTGATTTTCAAGTTTTGTAACATCAATATTATGAGTAACAATTATTGCTTTTGACTTGTAATGATTTAAAATATATTCGCAAAAAGCTTTGACAATTGCTCCGCTTTCTTTGGCTTCGGTGCTTTTTGCGGGTTCGTCAAGCAAGATTAGCGAACGATTTGTTGCATTGTCAATAATAAATTGCAAATCATTCATCTCTACCATAAAACTTGAATTGTTAGCAATTATATCGTCAGTTGAACCTTGACGTAAAAATATTCTGTCGACAATTGTTAAATTGGAGCTGTCAGCAGGAACAAAACATCCGATTTGTGCAAGTATTGTTATAATGGCGCTGCATTTTAAAAATGTTGATTTCCCGCTCATATTTGCACCTGTTAAAATTGCCATTGAATCATTTTCCATAAATATGTCGTTTTTGATAATTTCATTATTCAACTTAAGAAGGCTTGGGTGAAAAGCGTTTATGGCTTCAAATACTTTATCGTTAAATTTTGGTTTTGTAAGATTATTATTTAAGGAGCAGCGTGCAAACGAAGCCAAAACGTCAATCTTTGCAATATCGTGAGATAATCGTCTGATTGAATCTACGAAATTTTTTGCAAAAAGTTTTAATTCGTTTAAAAGTTTTTTTTCGCGCGCTTGAATTTGGAATCTCAGATTATTGATTTCTTGTTCGTAAATTTGCAGGTCTTTATGAGTATAGCGAAAACAAGTTGATGTTCCGTGTTTGAATGTAAAATCCGAACCACTCATGTGTTTTGCTTTTGCTTTTGGTATTTCAATGCAATATCCGATATTTTCGTATAATATTATTTTTAAATCTTGCAATTCAAGTCTTTTTTGAAGTTTTTTTTCTAAATAATCAATTTCTTCTTCTTTTTCTTTTAATAATTTTTTGTCATAATCCAGATGGTCATCATAGCCTTTGTTTATATAGCCGTATTTAGAAATTTCAACCGGATTTTCTTTATATACTGCTATTTTAATTTTTTTTGCAACTGATAGAATTGCATTAAGAGTTTCTTTATTTAAATGCAATAAATCAGATGATAATGATTTGGATAAATAGTATAGGCTTTTTATGTTGTCTGAACAATTTACAATTGCATTAAATTCTTTTACATCAATTGTTGAATTGGAAATTTTTGTGCAAATTCTTGCTAAATCACAAAAGTTTTCAAGTTTTTCTTCGAAAGTCATAAAAAGAGGCTCGTTTTTTATAAATTCAGATACTGCTTTTTGTCTTTCTTTTATTATGTTGACGTCAAGCAGAGGCTCGCTTAAAACTCTTTTTAAATGCCTTGAACCCATTGGTGTTTTTGTGTAATTTAAAAGCCACAACAAGCTTCCTTGTTTTTTTAATTTTCTTCTTGTTCTTGATAATTCCAAAGTTCTTCTTGTTATATTATCAAGCATCAAAAAGGTTTCCATTTTGTATTCTACAATTTTGTCCAATACTGCAAAATATTTTCCTTGATTTTTTTCACAATATTTTAAAATCACATCTTCAACTTTGCAATCTTCAAATTCTTCTTCTTTTAGCGTTTTAATAAAATATTCTTCAGTATTTAACTTTTTAAATAAAAAAGTCTGTTTTTCACTTATTAATAATTCTCTGGGGTCTATTTTTTCTACTTCAAATTCAATCTGTTTCAAGCTTCCCGATGTTTTGTAAAATTGTCCTGTTGATACATCTGCATAAGAGATGTAGTAGATATTGTTTTTACAATATAAAGCCATGATATAGTTGTTTTCATTGGCATTTAAAAGCTCTGTTTCCGTAATTGTTCCAGGGGTATATTTTCTTGAAAATATTCTTGGCGCATATTCGTTTTTTTTGCGTTTTTTATTTTTTTCTTCTTCGGGTATATCGCAAATATAGACGTTAATATTTTCATCAAGTATTTTTTTAAGATGAACTTCTGTATTGTTTTTCGGCACACCTGTTTGATGGTAGCATTCGTTTAGTTTTTTAAGTTTCCGCGTTGAAAGGGTCAAGTCTGTTAAACTTGCAACAACTCTTGCATCGTCAAAATAAGCATCATAGAAAGTTCCCATATCATACAGCAAAACTCCATCCGACATCTCTTCTTTAAAAGACAGGTAATCTCGCAAGAAAGAATCGGTTACTTCTGATTTATCAACTTGTGTATAATAGAGAAGCATTAATTCGCCAAAACTTTCCTATTTTTTAATGAATATTTAATAAGCCTTGTAATATGAAAATTACAAGGCTTATTAAGGATATTATAACTGCATATCAGAGTCAACAACGCCGAACATCCCTTCAATTTCTTCTAAAATAGCAGATGGTTTTCTCGCTTGGTGTTTTTGTGCAGCTCGTCTTTGAGCTTCTTTTTCTTTTTCCTCTGATGCGTTAATCAAGTGGTAGTAGCCGGTTCCTGCAGGGATTAATCTACCAATGATAACGTTTTCTTTAAGACCTCTTAATAAGTCTTTTTTACCTTCAACAGCAGCCTCTGTCAGGATTCTTGTAGTTTCTTGGAAAGATGCCGCTGAAATAAAGGATTCGGTGTTCAAAGAAGCTTTTGTAATACCAAGCAGCAATGCTTCATAAGTTGCTTCCTGACCGTTGTTTTCCCTTGCTTGAGCGTTTTGAGCT
>CAPYQR010000169.1 GCA_948742005.1 uncultured bacterium | reverse complement strand
GCACAATCTCAGACAAATTCACCTGCTTCTTCCAAGCCATGGCAAGAACAGGCGGTAAAAACGGCGTTGCGTTGACTTTGGGGTTTGCGTGGAGTTTTGGGAGGCTTGCAAACGAAAACAAAGACAACAAAAAAGATAAAACAAAAACTCAAAAGAGGTATGAGTATTTGTAGGATTGAGGCAAAAACAGGAGTAGAGATGCTCCTGTTTTTTGGTGTCGGGGTTCGGGGTGATGTGTTTGTTAAGAATTGTAAAAAACATGTAAAAAAACTAAAGTTTTTGAATGAATTTGCCGTAAGTAAAAATGTAGGGTGTATTTAGAAGGTTCTTATGACAAGTTCAGGTGATATAAATACTAATTTTTTCAAATTGCTTTATGGAAGCAACTATTCTAAAATCAATCGCGACAGCAGCTTCAAAGAAGCTTCAAAGGATTTTGATTTTACTTCAATTTATGATGAACTTGCACAAAATTCTGATGACGGTGTTGTTAAGAAAAATGACTTAATTAAAGCGCTTCAGGATGAAATTGAAGAATTGGGTTTAAAAACCGAAGATTTTGATGCTACTGATAAATCTAAATACAATACAAACGAAGATACAAATATTTCAAAACTTGTTAATTTATTTTCAAAATTTGATGATGATGCAAATTTTTCAAGCGATGACTTGCAATATCTGGAAAATATGAAAGTTTCTTCTTCGGGTGCAAAAATAACTTTAAAAGACGAAGATGGAGATTCAATCAAGACTATTTCGCTTAAGCGAAAAGATAATCAGACAATTTCGTCTACTACATCATCTAAAACAGATAACGACAAAACGGATGATAAAACTTCATCAAAGAAAAAAACAGACAAAAAAGCTAATGAAAATATTTTAAAATTAATTTACGGAAAAAATTATTCAAAAGTCAAAAATAAAGCGGAAATTAAAAAGTTTGACATTAATGATATTTATAAAGAATTAAAAAAAGAATCCGGCTCATCTAAAATTGATGAAGAAGATTTGGTTGGAGCAATAACTGATGCTTTATATGACCTTGAAGATTTGGATGAAGAAGCTAATGTTGAAGAAATCGTAAGCTTTTTATCAGGGTTAGATGATAAAGATGGCTTTTCAAGCAAGGATTTAACAAGTTTGAAAAATTTATCAACATCATCTTCGGCTAAATCCGTAACTTTAAAAAACGGCGATAAATTTAACATCGATAGAGATTCAGACGGTCAAATTTATGCTTTTGAAGAAAATGATGTTAATGATAAACCCGATTCCAACAAAGGAAATTCAAGCATTACATCCCCGAGCCCGACCCCTAATTCTCCTACAGCTCCAAGTGTTCCTGTAGTTCCTGCTCCGCCTTCTGCGGGTACTGTAGTTCCTGTGACTAATCCTGACGGAACAACAAATGTTCAAACTCCCTCGCAGACTCCTGCACAAGGCGAAGCTCCGATTGTAACGCAAGCGCCTGTTGCGGAAGTTAACGGTTATACAACAGATAAAATTAATAATGATAAAAATAAATTAATTCAATATAAAAATACAATAACAGCCGCCATTGACAAAATTAATTCAGGCAGTATCAAAGATGTTACAACGGTTTCCGTGCTTGGTACTTTGACAGGATATACCGTTGATATGGGTGGCGGCAAATATGTCCACTTTGACCTTGAAAATGGTAAAATGAAAACCGCAAATTATTATACAATTAAAAATCAGGTAGAAAAACACATAACAAATGTAACATTCAACGATGAACAACAAATCCATGGTATGTTTGTTGATGAAGTTAGTGAATCAGGCAAAAAAGGCGGTAATAATTTTGCTGAAATGACAGGTATTTTCAATAAGGATGGAAATTTAGAACTTATTGGATATGACAAAAACGAGAATAAACATTCCGAAGTTGTTGCAAAATTTGAAAACAATAATTTAAATTCACTTGTTCAAAACAATGATGATTTCGCAGGCTCTCCAAATGCTAAAACATATTCTGTTAATGAAAACGGTTTTGCTTTGCAAGTTCAACAAGCAACGGTGCAAGCGCAAGGTGTACAGGGAACACAAGCGCAAACTCCCGTTCAAAATTCAAATATTCCGCAAGAAGGCTTAAAAACATCTTATGATAAAAACGGAATAAGCTATGCTCAATATGAAAAAGATGGAAAAATAACTTATCTTAAAATTCAAGGTGAAACAAAAGTTGAAATCACCGCAGAAGAGTTTGAGAAAAATAAATAAAGACTAATTTTACACACCCACATTTCTATAAAAAACAATTGCGATCGTTTTTCGGATTGTTTCTTTTTTTATTTAATTTGATTTTAAGGTATTTTTATTATTAAATATTTTTGTAAATAAGGAAATTTTTAATGTCAAAAAATATTTTAGTCGGATTGTCGGGCGGGGTTGATTCTTCGGTTTGCGCGCTTTTATTGAAAGAAAAAGGCTATAATGTAATCGGCGCAACGATGGCAATCTGGGGTAATCGTGAAATTAAAGGAATGGCGATAAAAAAAGGTCATAAAGATTCTTGTTTTAAGCCTAATGAAAAAGAAGACATTGATGCTGCAAGAAAAATTGCCAATGATATCGGAATTGAGTTTCATTGTTTTGATTGCGCGAAGCAATATGAAGAAATCGTTTTAAAATATTTTAAACAGGAATATTTAAAAGGCAGAACGCCAAACCCTTGCATTTGGTGCAATGCGCTTGTAAAATTCGGAGCTTTGCCATATATGGCTCAAGCTAACGGTGTTGAATTTGACTATTTTGCAACAGGTCATTATGCCCGCATTGAAAAACAAAACGGCAGATATCTTTTAAAAAGAGGAATTAACCCCAAAAAAGACCAATCTTATTTTCTTTATAAATTATCTCAAGAACAATTAAGCAAAATTATGCTTCCTCTGGGAGAATATACAAAAGAACAAATAAGAGAAATTGCAAGAAGCCATGGTTTGAAAGTCGCTGATAAACCCGACAGTCAAGATTTTTACAGCGGAGATTATAATGAGCTTTTAAATGTTGAAGATAATATTGGAAATATTGTTGATACAACAGGCAAAATTCTGGGAACTCACAAAGGAATATGGAACTATACGATAGGACAAAGAAAAGGAATCGGAATTTCATCAAGCGAGCCTTTGTATGTAATATCTTTAAATAAAGATAAAAACGAAGTTGTTGTTGGAAATATTGATAAAACATTTAAAAAAATATTGTTTGCAAATAATATTAATTTAATTTCTGTTGAAAAACTGGAAAATAATTTCAAAGCAAAAGCAAAATTTCGCTCTACACAAGAACTTCAAGATGTTACGGTTGAAAAAATTGATGATGATAATATAAAAGTAGTCTTTGATGAGTATCAAAAATCAATCGCAATCGGTCAAAGCGTTGTTTTATATGACAATGATGCGGTTATTGGCGGCGGGATTATTGACAGGGTTGAATAAAAAGATTTTATTTCTTTCCGA
>CAPYQR010000168.1:2017-3537 GCA_948742005.1 uncultured bacterium | reverse complement strand
GCAAGGTTTTTATTTAGTTCTATTTTTGTATTTTTCCATAGCTTATTTAAACAAAGAAAAAGAATCAGCTAATTTTGGCTGCGAAACAAAAGGGGTTGTCAATAAAATTAAAATAAATGTAGAAAATACTGCAAAAACATTGCTTATTTTCCTGCATAATTTTGTTTTTTTTCTTCTGAAATTCCGCCACAAAATATAAAAATATATTGCAAATGCATTTAATAACCCGTAAATTAAAAAAGACAAATTACACCCGAGCCAGCAGCCGTAAGCAAGCCCAACCAACGCCAGATTTCTTAAGGTTTTAATTTTATCAGACGATACACCGCCTAAAGGCTTTAAAATATAATCTTTTAAAAAACGAATCAATGTCATGTGCCATCTATTCCAAAAACTTACTATATTTCTTGCTTTAAAAGGTGAGTTAAAGTTATTTGGAAGAATAATGTTAAACAAAAGTGCACTGCCGAGCGCAATGTCACAATATCCCGAAAAATCAAAATATCCCTGTAGTGCAACGGATAATGCAAAAGCCCAGGAGGTAAAAAATTCTCTCATTGTTTCATTTAAAACAACATCTTCAATAAAAGGCGCAAAATTATCCGCCAAAAGCACCTTTTTTGCTAAACCTATGACGATTAAAAAGAAGCCTATATTGATATTTTTTCTGTTTATAGATTTTTTTGTTTCGTCTTGAAATTGGGGGATTAGCTCTTTAAATGTGCAAATCGGACCTGCGATTAATTGCGGAAAAAACGAAACAAATAAGGAATAATCGATAAAATTTGTACATTTTGCTTCTTTTTTATAAATATCGTAAATATATCCAATCTGTTGAAAAGTAAAAAAACTAATCCCTAAAGGAAGCAGAATTTTCATTGTGTTGAAATGATATGGTGAGATGGAATTAAAAGTTTCAATTAAAAAATTAAAATATTTAAAATAACACAATAAACCAAGATTCAAACAAACTGCCAAACCCATAAAAAGTTTTTTGTGATTGGTTTTTTGGATTAATTGTGAGAAAAAATAATTAAAAATTATTGATAGTAAAATCAAAGGCAAGTATTCAATTTTATAATAAGCATAAAAATATAAAGAAGAAATTAAAAGCCATAAATTTGAATATTTTTTAAAGCCTGATTTGTTGATTAAAAAATAAACAATAAAAACCAAAGGTAAAAAGCAGAATAAAAATTCTATCGAATTAAAAAGCAAAATTTCTCCTCACAGTTCATTTAATTAAAAGAATATATTAATTTGCCTTAAATGTCAAAAGAGCGGCTTTTGTCTGAAATTAATTTTTCTGTTAAAATTTAAATAAAGAAATTTTGGAGTTTTTGCATGCTGTTTAATTCAATTGAATATATTTATATATTTTTGCCTATAGTTTTTGCGGTTTACTTTTTTTTAAATAAATTTAAACTTCAAAATCTTTCTTTGATTTTTCTTTTATTTGCATCTTTGTATTTTTATTCAACTTATAAAATTCAATATACATATATAATTATTTTATCAAT
>CAPYQR010000168.1:0-2007 GCA_948742005.1 uncultured bacterium | reverse complement strand
TTGGAATTACTTTCAAATTTGAAAATGAAAAATTAAAAAAGTTCTTTTTATTTTTTGGTATTGTGGGAAATATTTTACTTTTGTGCGGGTTTAAATATTTTAACCATGTGATTGAAATATTAAAAACAAGCTTTAATTTCCCTATAAATACGCTTGAAATACTTGTTCCTTTGGGGATTAGTTTTTTTACAATCCAGCAGATTTCATATTTAATTGATAGTTATAAAAACAAAATAAAACAGCAAAACATTATTCACTATTCTCTTTTTATTTGTTTTTTCCCACAGTTTCTTGCAGGCCCGATTGTCCGCCATCAAGAAATTATCCCGCAGTTTTTAAATCCTAAAAATCATACAATTAATCAGGAAAATGTTTTTAAGGGATTATTTTTAATTACTATTGGCATGTTGAAAAAAGTTCTTGTTGCAGATAACCTTGTTGATTTTATTAATTGTGTCAATAATCACCAGATGTTTGATGCAGGATTGCTATCCTGGGGTTATGCTTTTGCAAAAGTTGCGCAAGGATATTTTGATTTTTCAGGATATTGCGACATGGCGCTTGGAATTGCGATGTTATTTAATATAAAATTACCAATCAATTTTGATTCTCCGTATAAATCACTAGATATTTCAGATTATTGGAGAAGATGGCATATTACAATGGGAAGATTTTTAAAATACCATGTCTATATTCCGATGGGCGGAAGCAGATGTTCAAAAACCAGACATTATTTTAATTTGTTTTTTGTTTTTCTTGTAACAGGAATCTGGCATGGGGCAAATTGGCCTTGTGTTTTTTACGGAGTGATTAACGGCATGCTTGTTTGTTTAAATAAGCTATGGAAAAATACAAAAATAGAACTAAATAAAAACCTTGCAGTTTTAATAACATTTATCACAATGGTTTTTATAGCACCCTTAATGATAATAAAACATATCCATCAATATTTTCTTTCTGTAAAATCAATGGTTGGATTGAACGGTTTTCATATACAATTTTTCAATCAAAATCATAATTTTAATTTTATCCTGCTTTTATTAAGTTTAATAATTGTTTTTTGTTTCAAAAATTCAAACGAGCTTGCACCAAAATATCTAAATTCAAAAAAAATATCCATAACTTTTCTGCTTGTAATAATATTTATAATATCAACCCTTTCAATTACAAAAGGTTCAGAATTTATCTATTTTAATTTTTAGAATACAAACAATGAAAAATTCAAATTATATCTACATTATTTTTAATATATTTCTTATTATTTCAATAATTTGCTTGAATTATTTTACAGACCCCTATTTTGTACTCAAAAAAAACAGACCGATTAACATTAACAGATATTTATTAGATGACCCTTATCTTGCAATCAAAATGCAAGATAAAAACAAAAAATTTAAATATTTAATAACAGGCGGCTCTACAACAAATGCGATAAATCTGTCTAATTTTAACAAAGAAATTATGGATATCAGCTGTTTTAAAATAAAAACCGAAGATATGACAAAGCTTTTGTTTAATTATCTTGATATTCATCCTGAAATAAAAACTGTCTTTCTCCCGCTTGACTATAGACAAATTGCCGACACAGCAAGACATAAAATACCTGATTTTGATGAAAAAAAATTAACAACAAAAGACTATATAAGGCTTTTTTTATCAATTGATGCCACAAAACACTCCCTGATTAAATTAA
Source organism: uncultured bacterium (assembly GCA_948742005.1). GTDB lineage: Bacteria > Cyanobacteriota > Vampirovibrionia > Gastranaerophilales > Gastranaerophilaceae > RUG14156. Next base: position 314 of record CAPYQR010000168.1, on the reverse strand, counting down.
TTCACAGAATTCCGCAATACCCGATAAGGCTTGTAAAATATAAAGTTCAAGATATTGATTTAGAGCCTGATGAAATTAAAAAAATTGTTATTGAAAATTATGAAATAATCTTTAGCGAACTTGAAAAAAGAAACATAAAAGTAATCTGTTATATTCCGCCTGTTCACACAATCAGATTAAATTTTTTATACGATAAAATCGGCTTTGAAACGCTTTTGGAAATTGAAAAATATTTAATAGATAAAAACAATTATTTAATTGATATGTCAACAGTCAACAAATTTACAACACTTCCTTTAAAAGATTCTTACCCG
>CAPYQR010000167.1 GCA_948742005.1 uncultured bacterium | reverse complement strand
TTCAAACTGTTTAACAGTGTTGATTTACCAACACCTGACGACCCTTGAAAAACAACGGTTTTGTTTTTAATAAAGTTTGAAAAATCTTCCAAATCAAGCTTGTTTTTTGCGCTTGTAAAAAAAAGTTTATAATTCAGAGGCTCGTAGATTTTTTTTATTTCTTTTTTTGTTAATTCAAGGTTTTTATCCAAATCTTCCTTATTGAAGCAAATTGCAGTTTCAATATTGTGAAATTTTAAAAAAGTTAAATAACGGTTTAGTTGAATAAAATCTAATTCAGGCTCACAAAGCGCGCAAACAACAAGACATTGCGAAATTATTGAATTTGATGAATATAAAATAATGGATACACCGGGATTTTCATGTTTAAAATTTGATTTTTTACTTCCCGACAAATTAATTAATTTGTTTGATGATATTAAAATTTTCGCACATGGCTGCAAATACTCAAATTGTCTCCACAATAACAGCGAAAAAGGTATTTGTCATGTTGTTGATAATCTTGATAAAATTAATTATTCAAGATATCAAAGCTACCTTAGCTTTCTTAATGAATCGCTTGAATACAAAAAAGAAATATCCAAAAAAAGCATAAAAGAAAAAACTTTCAAAAAAACAACGGGAGGAAAAGTTTTAACCAAACTTTCAAAGAAAAAACGAGAAGATGCACGAAAAACAAGTAATCAAAAAATCAAAAATCAAGGACAGGAATAATGGAACAATTTAAAAAAATCATTGAAGAAAATTTAAAAAAATATTTTGAAGAATATAGAAAAAATTCCTCTTATTCAAGCATTATCTGGGATTCAATGGAATACACAACTCTTTTAGACGGTGCAAAACGCTTAAGAAGCATTATGGCGCTTGAAATCGGAAGAATTTTTAATTGCAAAATTGAAAACTTAATCCCGCTTTCTTGTGCGATTGAAATAATGCATGCTTACAGTTTAATCCATGATGATTTACCTTGTATGGATAATGATGATTTAAGGCGGGGAAAACCAACCAACCACAAAGTATTTACAGAGGCAATTGCAACACTTGCAGGTGATGCTTTGATTTCATTCGGAGCACAATTAATCATTGAAAAAACCCCAAAAGACGACCCTGTATTAATTCTTGATGTTGTTAACGATTATTTAATCTGCGCCGGAGCAAAAGGTATAATTGCAGGACAAATTGCTGATATTGAAGCAGAAAACAAAAAAATAGATATTGAAAATTTAAAATATATTCACAAGTATAAAACAGGTGCGTTGTTTGATTTTTCAATAACCTCTGCGGCAAAATTTTGCAATGTTGACAATAAAACTCTTTTAAAATTAAAAGAATATTCTCTAAACTTTGGAATTTTGTTTCAGATTTATGATGATATAATTGATTCAACATTATCAACACAAGAACTTGGAAAAACAGCAGGAAAAGACGAAAAGGCAAACAAAATGACATACGTAAGCGCGTATGGGCTTGAAAAAAGCCGAAATATTTTTTATAGCCTTGTTGATAAAAATTATGATATACTTAATTCATTAAATATTAAATCCGAAATATTTAATAAAATTTATGAATCATTAATTAAGAAAGTGAAAAAATAAATTGGCAGAATTTCAATTTTTTAATACAGGGTTTGAAGCTTTATTTTGCGGTTTGGTATCGGCTTTTATTGCACAGTTTATAAAGGTCATAACATATCTTTGCACGCACAAAAAAATAAACTTTAAAATCTTCACAACAACAGGCGGCATGCCAAGTTCTCACACAGCAGGCGTTATCGCGCTTTCAACTTCTGTCGGAATTATTGATGGAATTGATTCTTTACTATTTGCAATTTCAATCGGATTTTCACTTGTTATTATGCAGGATGCATCAGGAATTCGCCGCGCAGCAGGAAAAACTGCCGCAACTTTAAACCGTCTTGTGGATGAATTTGTTCAAAAAAACAAAGAAGTAAAACCCTATACGGCTTTAAAAGAACTTTTAGGACATACTCCTTTAGAAGTTTTCTGCGGAATGATTCTAGGAATTATTGTTCCGTTTATTGTGCATAGTTTCAGTGTTTAAATAATTATCAAACGCTTTTTCTCAACATTTGCGTTAAATTAACATTTTTATTTATTTTTTCTTTAATTTTATTTTTAGAATCATTTGTTCTAAAAAAATCATCATTAAACTTGCAAAGTCCAATTGCACAGTTTTCTTCATTCATAAAAGAAAATAATTTTTTAATTATATTCATATTCTGCCTTTCGATTTTAAATTTTAATTTTGTTAAATTTAATTATAAATTTTAAAACTCTCTTTTTGCTCATTATTTTTATTATGGTTTAATAATAAATATGGGTAACATTATTCATAAAAACTACGACAAAAATTATACAAAAGAAGAAGTTATCGAGATTTTAAAATCAGATAAATCTGAAAGTTTTGATAAAATTTTTGCAATAATTAATCTTGACTGTGATTTAAATCAGGAAGATTTTAATATTTTATTAAACAATTTAACAAATCAACCCTCGCCTTTAAGAGAATCTACGGCAATGAAAATTGATGAAATAAACTTAAAACATCCTGATTTTTTTCTTGATTCATCAGCTCAAAACAAAATTTTAAAAGCAATTGTTGATATAAATCCTAATGTTTCAAGGGTCATCTGTAATATTATTGCAAACAATAAAAAACTTGCAAAAGACCTTGAAAAAAAGATAATTGAAGAAATTATGAATCTTTTAAAGGAAATTGAGATTTTAAATGATTTTAAAAAATCACATGCCAAAAACAAAAAACTTTTCTCGCTTTATTGGCTTTTAGAAAGTTTATCTTGTTGCATGAGTGAAAAATATAATTCTCAAGTATTAGAAATTTTAAAAATCACAATAAATTTCAGCGATTATACAATCAGGGAAAAAACGGCGAAAATACTTAAAAAAACAGGAAAAATACCGAATTTTATTCAAGAAAAAATTAAAGACGAGCAAAATTTTTATGTAAAATATCAAATTTATGATAAAATAGACAATGACAATTAGATTAACAGGAATATTATATGATTTCAGTAAACGATTTAAAAACAGGTTTAACACTAGACATTGATAACGGTTTATGGTCCGTTGTTGAATTTTTACACGTAAAACCGGGCAAAGGTGCTGCTTTTGTCAGAACAAAACTTAAAAATGTTGAAACAGGACAAGTTGTTGAAAAAACATTCAGAGCAGGTGAAAAAGTAGCCAAAGCAACGCTTGACAGACGTGAAATGCAATATCTTTACAAAGAAGGTGCAGACCTTGTTATGATGGATTTGGAATCATACGAACAATTGCCCGTTCCTGCAGATAGAGTAGGGGATGGCATTAAATATTTAAAAGAAAACATGACCGTTCAAATATTAATGCATGATTCAAAAATCATCGGAATTGACTTACCGAATTTTGTTGAACTGGAAGTAATTGACACACCTCCTGCAGAAAAAGGAAATACGGCTCAAGGCGGATCTAAACCTGCAACGCTTGACGGCGGAGCTGTTGTGAATGTTCCTTTCTTT
>CAPYQR010000166.1 GCA_948742005.1 uncultured bacterium | reverse complement strand
ATTCAGGACATAAATCCCAGTGTGCTTTGAATTCAAAGTCAAATTTTGTAGGCTCTCCCCATCTTTTAACTTCAACATTAGCGCTATCATCCGCCCCGATTGGAATTTCAGGGTCGGGAGTGTTCGGGATTCGCAAAAGTGCATCTTTTTGCGCAACATCAAGTTCATTTAATTCTTCTTCAAGTTTTTTAGCACTTTCGCCGAGTTCTCTAATTTCTGCTTGAATTGCGGTTGTATCAATTCCTTGTTTTTTCATTTCACCGATTTTATTTGATTCGGTTTTTCTTTTTGCTCTTAAATTATCAAGTTCAAATTGAAGTTTTCTTCTTTGTTCATCTATTTTTAAAACCTCATCAACGCTTAATTCGGGATTTCTTCTTTTTAAAAGTTCATTTATTTTTTCAGGATTTTCTCTTATTAATTTAATATCCAGCATTTTATTTTCCTTTTTGTATAAAGTCAATAATACAAAAAAAATTATAGCACAAAAAGGACTTTTAAGAAATGTTTAAATTTTATCTAAAATACAATTTTTTAGCAGTTTTAGAGGAATATTCAAAATCGGGATTTTTATCTGCATAATGTTTTATAATAGATAAAAACATATTTTTGTTAAATTCCAAAGATGTATCTATATTTCGCGGTTTAAAAGCATCTTCTTCAGGGATTAAAAATGATAATCCCAAAGGACAATCTTTTGTTATCTTATCTTGAGAAAGATTTTGAAACATATTAATCAAATCAAGCTGATCTTGATTAAATTTATCAGTTTTTGACCTTAATACAACATAAGTATGTGCAGGCCTGTTCCCCACATCTTGACGCTGCTCCCTAAAATGTACAACTACAAACGCCTTGCCATCTTTTGCCAATCCAGAAGTTACACCATAGTTATCTGAAGATTTATCGAACGCTGTATCAAGAAACCAATTAAAATCTGCATCTTCTGACATGGTAACAAGTTTATTATCTTGAATAGCAAAACCGCCTTTAGGAAATCCTGTATTATGCGCTCTGGTTTGGATAAATATATCGCTTGTTTGTTCGTAATTATGAGCTGAAATTTTATCAAGATCTAATAAATCCGCCTTATTATTTATCTGAAATTCTCTTCCTTTTACTTCAACTTCACAAGGAGTATTTTTTAATTTTTCTTTCCATAATAAAATATCATCATTAACAGAAGTTTTACTCAAACAAGTCGGGGTATGTTTATACCATGTTAGATTTCCCGCTTTTGGATTATCTAAAGCCCCTAATATCATATCTTGCTGTTTTTCAAAAAGTTTTTCTTCATCAAGCGGGGGAATTGTATCTTGTTTGCCTTTTAAATCAATATTTTGACCATCAACAGGTTTTTGAGGAGCTTCGGGCCGTATTTTAGAATTATTAAAACATGGAATTTTGCCTTTTTTTGCTAATAATATTCCGCCGAATACAACCGCACTCAACGCGGCAACAGCGCCGATTGTATAAATTAATTTTTTCTTATTAAACCCCTTTTTTTGTTCATCTAATGGTTTTGAAGAAGCTTCTAACTCTCTCTCTCTCTCTCTTTGGATTTTGATCTTTCATTTTTTCAATCAATTGCATATTTGCGGGACTTAAATTATAATTTTGCATTTTAAATTCACCTTAAATTTATTATTATATTGAAATAAAAACCTCAAAAAATAAAAAATTGCCAAGAAACTTTAAAATTAATTATTTTGCCTTAGTTTTTCTAAATACGCTTTTAATTCTTTAATTTGTCTTGGTTTAATTTGTTTAATCTGTCCTTTTTTTAAACCTTGAAGTTCAATGTTTGCATGTCTTATCCGTTTTAGGGAAATTACCTCAAACCCTAAAAATTCAAACATTTTCCTGATTTGGCGGTTCAAGCCCTGATAAAGAATTATTTCAAACAAAGTTTCGTCTTTTTTTTCTTCAATTATCGCCCAATCACAATAAGCAATTTTTCCTTTTTCGATTTCAATACCATCAGTTAATTTTTGAAGTTCTTCATCTTTTAATTTGCCGTTAACTTTAACAAGATAAGTTTTTGCAACCTTAATTGACGGGTGGGTTAATTCATAAATCAAATTTCCGTCATTTGTCATAATAATCAAACCCGAGGAATCTTTATCTAATCTTCCTGTCGGGTTAAGGTAATGATATTCTTTCGGGATTATGTCATAGATTGTTTTTCTGTTTTTTTCATCGGATTTAGTCGTTATGTAACCCGTAGGTTTGTAAAATTTATAATATTCAAGCTTATCAGACCTTATGATTTTATCATCAAGGGTTACTTTATCTTTTTTTCTTATTTCAAATCCAAGCATAGTAACAACTTCGCCGTTGACTTTTACTCTGCCCGATGTAATAAATTCATCTGCCTTTCTTCTGGAACATATTCCGCTTTGTGCGATGTATTTGTTTATTCTCATAAAGTTCTAAGAGCTTCTTCAATATTTCCTTTAACTTTTAAAAGGATATCATCAATTCCCTCTTGAGTTTTGCCCATTCCTTGAGCCATTTGCGGCTTGCCGCCGCCGTTTCCTTTGAGGGCTTTTGTAATTTCAGCAACGATTTTTCCTGCTTGAACTTTTTTAGTAAGAGTTTCGCTGACTTTTGCCGTTACAAAAACACTTCCATCTTTTTTCATAGCGCAGAGGACAACAACGCTTTCACCTAATTTGGAAGCAACAAGTTCCGCACCTTGCTTAATTGCATTTGGCGGGAAATCTTCCGTTTTAACAATTAAGATTTTTGCATTATTAACCTCAACCGCTCTTGATAAGAATGTTCCGAAGCTGTCTTTAGCGCGTTGTGCTTCAATATCAGCCAATTTTACAGTAAGTTCTTTGTTTTCTTGCGTCAGTTTATCTATTTTTTCTTGAATTTTATCAGCAGGAACTTTATTTTCAAATGAAAGTTTGTCAAGCAAATCTGCTTTTGAATTCAAAATATCAAAACAAGCATCAGAACACACAACTTCCATTCTGCGCACTCCTGCAGAACTTGCGGATTCCGATAAAATTTTTGCCATTTTTAAATCTTTGACATTATCAACATGACAGCCTGCACAGAGTTCTTTTGAACAACAAACATTATTTTCATCTTCAAAACTTACTACTCTTACAAAATCGCCATATTTTTCACCAAACAAAGCCATAGCTCCTGTTTGGTTAGCTTCATCTAATGACATAACTTTAGTTGTTCTTTTTAACCCTTGAGAAATCCAGGAATTTATTATATTCTGAACTTTTATTATTTCATCTTGTTTTAAGGCTCTATCAAATGTAAAATCATATCTTGTTTTATTTTCTTCAACGTAAGAACCTGCCTGATGAACATCATGTCCTAAAACCTTTTGCAAGCTTGCCTGCAAAAGATGGGCAAGAGAATGGTGCTTTGCGATTTCCATTCTTCGCTGAATGTCAATTTTAGCTTTGACTTTGTCGCCTTTTTTAATTTCTTCTTCCGATACAATTGTTCTATGAACGTAAATTTCCTGAACTTTGAATGTTTTAACTACTTCAAAAGTTTTATTATCTACGCTTAATTC
>CAPYQR010000165.1 GCA_948742005.1 uncultured bacterium | reverse complement strand
AAATTACCCTCTGTGGTTGATAACATGTTGTTTGCGTTTTGAATGTTGTTTTGTGCTACTTTGTTACCGTCTAATTGGACATTCATTTTTGCCGCAATAACAGTACCTGCAGCGTCATCCCCTGCGCGATTAATTTTTAAGCCGCTTGACATTCTCTCCATAGAAGTCGCAAGCTTGCTTGTTGCAGAGTTCAACATTCCTTGGATTTTAATTGAATCCACATTTGTGTTAATAGTAACAGCCATAAATGAGCTCCTTTCATAAAGCCTGTTTTACATCCTTGTGTTTGAAATTACTATAAATTTCTTGCGTATCTGTACTATGCACAATTTTTTTAAATGTTAAACATTTTCAAGCAAAAATCTTCAAATATTAATTTTTTTAATATTTGAAAAAAATAGCATAATTGAAAAATAATCTAATTTTTGAACCGTTTTAGATTATTAATAAATGTAAAAAATATAATATTTTTGTTATATTTTTAAATTTTCGGGAATGAAGATTTTTTGTTTAATGTATTGTTTTATTTTTTTTATCTCATCTTCTTTTGAACTAAAAAATTCAGGATTTTTAAGCTTTTCAAGCATTATTTTATCTAAAATTTCGCCGATAATTTTCCCTTTCGGGAAGTTTAAATTTATCAAATCCTCACCTTTAATAAAAAGCTTTAAATCTTTTATTTTTAGATAAACGGGAATATTTTCATCATTTGTACGGTAAAAATAATACATTAGTTTATCAATCTCAAATTTTTCAAAAAAACGTTTAACTTTAAGTTCGTTTTCAAAGGTTAATTTTTCAATTTCTTTATTTTCTAAAATTGAGAAATAAAATTTTGAAACTATATTGTTGCTTATCGAATTTTGATAAAAACCTTTAAAAAGTTCAATGATTTCATTAATTTTATTGATATCAACAAAACCAATTTCAAAATCAAAAAGAATTTTATATAATTTTTTATCAATAATTTCTTGAAAAATCTTATTATTATTTTTTGATGATAAGATTTTCAAAAAAACACTTTTGATTCTGTCTTTTGAAGAATTATATTCAATTTTTTTTAAATAATTATTAATCAATTTTTTATCATCAGATGAAAAATCAAAACCAAACCTGTATTTAAAATCTAATCCTCTTAAAATTCTTGTGGGGTCATCTGTGTAGCTGTTTTTATGTAAAACGCGAAGCGTTTTTGATTTGATGTCATCAATGCCTTTTGTAAAGTCTATAATTTCAAAATCAAGCGTGGAGTTTTCGGGATTAAATTTTATTTCAAGATATAGTGAATTAACGCTGAAATCGCGCCTTTTGACATCGTCTTTTATTTTGATTCCAACATTAATCAACTTTGGCAAACATCCGCTAAAAGGATATTTTTCACTTCTGGTCGAAGCTATATCTGCGATAATTGGTTTTGCGTTTTTTGCTATATATTCAACTTTTACGGTTGCAAAATCTTTATGAATTGATTTGATGATGATTGGGCAGGGTTTTTTGTTTTTTTTGTATTCGGCACAAATCAAATTAATGAAATCAAGCGCATTTCCCTCGATTATTAAATCAATATCCTTGCTGAAATCTTTGCAATCAATATTAAGAATTAAATCTCTGACAAATCCTCCGACAAAAAACACCCCGGTTTTTTGAATTAGGGCGTTTTTGGCTATTATTTTTAAAAAATCTTCTAAAATTTTATCTAGATTAATTTTCATCAGATTATTTTTTCAAAACTTCAGGATAGTTTTTTTCAATAAAACTTGTATTGAAGTTACCTGAAATAAAATTAGGATTTGTCAAAACTCTTCTGTGAAAACCGATTGTTGTTTTGATTCCTGTGATAACGTAATCATCAAGAGCTCTTAGCATCCTTTTTCTGGCTTCTTCGCGATCTCTGCCCCAGCATATTACTTTTCCTACAAGAGAATCGTAATATGGAGGAATTTTGTAGCCTGTATAAACATGTGAGTCAATCCTTGTTCCAAAGCCGCCGGGCGCAATGTAACCTTCAATTGTACCGGGGTTTGGCATGAAACATTTTTCAGGGTCTTCTGCATTAATTCTACATTCTATAGCATGACCTTGCAATTTTATATCTTTTTGAGAGTAAGATAATTTCTCGCCTTGTGCTACTTTTATCTGTTCTTTTACTATATCAACATTTGAAATCATCTCGGAAACACAATGTTCAACTTGAACACGTGTGTTCATTTCCATAAAATAGAATTTTTTATTTTCAGGATCGGATTCATCGAGCAAAAACTCAATTGTTCCTGTTCCTTCGTATTTTATTGATTTTGCGGCGTTAATCGCAGCTTTTCCCATTTTTTCTCTGATATCTTGTGTTATTGCAACAGACGGTGCTTCTTCAAGGAGTTTTTGATTTCTTCTTTGGACGGAACAATCGCGCTCCCCGAGGTGGATAACGTTTCCGTAGCTGTCGGCTAAGATTTGAACTTCAATATGTCTTGGATTTTCAATAAATTTTTCAACATAGACATCCCCGTTTGCAAAAGCACTTAACGCTTCACTTTGGCATAAATTAAAAGCATCATCCAACTCTTCTTCGCTTCGAACAATTCTCATGCCTTTTCCGCCGCCGCCTGCAGTTGCTTTGATGATTATCGGATAACCGGCTTTTTTGGCAAATTTTTTGATATCGTCTGTGTTATCAACAATTCCAAGCCCCGGAGTAATCGGAACGCCTGATTCTTCCATTGTTTTTCTTGCGTTTGCCTTATCTCCCATTTTAAGCATGGCTTCTGCGCTTGGACCAATAAACTTGATATGGTGTTCTTCGCAAATATCGACAAAATCTGCTCGTTCGGACAAAAAACCGTATCCCGGGTGAATCGCATCAGCACCTGATGTTAATGCAACGGAAATTAACGCAGGAATTGAAAGATAGCTCTTTGCACTTTGTGCAGGACCTATACAATATGCCTCATCTGCCAAAGAAACATGCAGGCTTTGCGCATCTGCTTGTGAATAAACCGCAACAGTTGAAATTCCTAATTCGCGGCAAGCTCTAATAATTCTAATGGCAATTTCTCCGCGATTTGCTATTAATACTTTTTTAAACATAAATAATACCTTAACTAATGACTATGTTTATTCAACATACATTAAAACCTGTCCGTATTCAACACTTTGACCGTCTTCAACGCAAATTTGAGTAATTTTGCCTGAAACATCTGATTCGATTTCATTCATCAGTTTCATTGCTTCAACAATACAGACAACTTGCCCTGCGCTAATTACATCGCCGACTTTAACAAATGGTTTTGCGCCGGGTGCGGGAGCTGCATAAAATGCACCGACCATAGGAGAAGTTATTGGTGTTCCTTTGCTTTTAGCAGGTGTCTTTTCTTCCTTAGCGTTAGGCATTGCAGGAATTGATGCGCTTTGAACAGCAGGAGCTGCAGCAGGTACTGCAACGGATGTAATTGGCAACTCTTTTCTTATTGTAATTGCTTGCTCACCATCTTCTAAAATAATTTCTGACAACTGGTTATCTGTCAATATTTTGCCGATTTTTTTATTAATTTCAATATCTTCATCTTCAAGCTTAATTGCATTT
>CAPYQR010000164.1:3007-3604 GCA_948742005.1 uncultured bacterium | reverse complement strand
ATTCTGCGTCTATACAAAACGCAAACTATCGCTTGAATCGATTGACAAACCCGCAGCACAAAAAATCAGAAGCAGGGAAAGATTTATCAAGAAAGGTGGTTTTATGCTGGGCTTTTGAAACACATCCTTTAAAATATACCTTTTGAAAAGCTTTTGAGGTATTATTTTGATTTTTTATAGTTTTATTTTTATTTATTTTAAATAAATTTATAAAATATAAAATTTTCAAAGGAAGTAATTTTAACCCCAAAAAAAACCGCTGGCTTATTTTTGATGGAGAAAAATATGCGTTTTTATAGGCAAAAATATTAACTGTATTAATTTTTGACGGACAATTTGTTTTACATTTTGAACAATTCAGACAAATTTTTAAATCTTTTTTAATTTCTTTTTCAGATAAAATATTTTTTTCATAGCCGTTTAGCTTGCAAATCAAGCCGCGGGAAGTATTGTTTTCATCTTTTTTTATTTCATAAATCGGACATTTTTGCAAGCAAAGAGCACAGCGTGCACATTTTTTTATTTCTTCTTTAATATTTTTATCAATCATTTATTTTCAAATTCTTTTCTTCTAAAATTATCAATTCTATCAGCCAA
>CAPYQR010000164.1:0-2997 GCA_948742005.1 uncultured bacterium | reverse complement strand
AAGTTGATGCAACAGGAATTAAAATATAATAAACACCCGCCATTATCAAGGCTGTTTTTGAAATTTTTAATCCGTCTTTAAATTTATCCAAATAAGCAGAATTTTTATTATATTCCAAAAACTTTGAAACAAACTTTTCGTAAGGTTTTTGTGTTAATTTATCAAGAACAAAGCTTGATAAAACACTAAAGACTGTTGATAAAATTGAATTATAAACAAGAGGTTTTTTTCTTTTTTCTTCAATTTCTTTATTTTTTAATGTTTTATTAACAAAAACCCCCGTTAAAACAGCGTCTGTTAAATACATAAAGTTTCTTTCATAATTTGTATTTTGAAACTTATCAGCAAGTTTTTGTACGGTTTTTGTATTAATCAAAGCTCCAATGCCATCTGAAAGCTTATTTATTCCCGAATTATAAATTTTATCCAAAGAACCTTTGAATTGAATTTTATTATTGCTATTATTATTGTTATCTTTTTTAAAAAATTTTTTCATAATTTTAGGCGTTAAATACGCAGTCAAGGTTGATTTCGGAACAGCAATTAAAAGACCGAGCCCGAGTTTGAATAATTGGGTTGCAAATTTATATTTTTTTGAAACATTTAAACTCTCAGTGCCGTTTTGAAGATTTTTAATTGTATCATTATTTAAATATTTTAAAGGATTTAAATCAATATTTTTAACAGCATGCGAAAAGGGTTTTGTAATTGCAAACATTAAAAGGTAGCCTATAATACTTGATGAAATTGATTTTGAAATTGCATATTTTTTATTTTCAATATCAGTCTTAGGCGCAGAAAGAATTGCCAAAGGACGGGCAACACTCGAGAACATCAAAGATAGAGCACCGCAATATAATGCAGGATTTTCACTCGCAAAAACAAGGGATTTTTTGAAAAGTTTGCTGTTGTAAATGCTTCCTTTAAAATTTAGAGAATTTTGATGACGATTTAATTTAGAATTAATTTTCACAAAGAAATTATATAATAAAAAAACAAAAAAAATAATCTGCCGATGACCGGAGTCGAACCGGTACGTGGGGTGAACCACGCCAGATTTTGAGTCTGGTGCGTCTACCAATTTCGCCACATCGGCAAATTATTTATTAAATTTTCAACTCAATAATTATATTACAAAATAAATTATTTTTCCAGTCTTTTAAAATTTATTTTTCCAATTCCTGTTTTAATAATTTATTCAACAATTGCGGATTTGCTCTGCCTTTAGTTTCTTTCATTGCTTGACCTACAAAGAAACCAAAAAGCTTATCTTTTCCGCCTTTATATGCTGCAACTTGTTCAGGATTATCGCTAATGATTTTTTGAATAATCGGCAAAATTGAAGATTCATCTGATATTACCGATAAACCCTTAGCTTCAACAAGCTTTTGAGCATCTTCGCCTGTTTTTAAAATATCAATAATTAAGCCTTTTGCAATATTATTTGAAATTGTGCCTTTTTTGAGCAAATCAAGCAGCTTGGCAAAATTATCCACCGTCAATTTAGAATCTTGAATTTGTATTTTTTCTTCTTTTAAAAATGCTGCAACTTCACCCATTAAAAAGTTTGAAGCAGTTTTAGGATCAACTTGTTTTTCTAAAAGCTTATCAAAATACACAGACATATCAATTTGATTAACCAAAACATTAGCATCATATTCACTTAAACCGATATTTTGATATCTTTCCAGTTTTTGTTTCGGAAGTTCGGGCATTTTTGCCTTGATTTCGTCTATCCACTCTTTTGATATTTCCAAAGGCATTAAATCAGGCTCGGGGAAATATCTGTAATCATGTGCATCTTCTTTTCCGCGCATAGATGAAGTAACTCCCGAATTATCGTCCCACAATCTTGTTTCTTGAATAACCTCGCCCCCTTCTTCAAGAATTTCTGCCTGACGGATGAATTCATATTCAATTGCACGAACCAAGGAGCGGAAGCTGTTAACATTTTTAATTTCAGCACGTGTTCCAAACTCTTTTTGACCAAAAGGACGCAGGGAAATATTGCAATCTGCTCTCATTGACCCCTCTTCAAGGTTTCCGTCACAAACACCAATGTATTTTAAAATATTTCTCAAAGTTTCAACATATTCTCTTGCTTCCTCGGAACTTCTCATGTCGGGCTCTGAAACTATTTCCAGCAAAGGAGTTCCTGCGCGGTTTAAATCAACAAGCGAATAACTTGAGCCATAAAGTCCAGAAGCTCCGGCATGTACCAGTTTACCTGCATCTTCTTCAAGGTGCGCTCTTGTGATTCCGATTTTTTTATTTGAAATTTCGACATATCCGCCCTGACAAATAGGTTCATCAAATTGAGAAATTTGATAACCTTTCGGTAAATCAGGATAAAAATATTGTTTTCTGTCAAACTTGCAGCGGTTAGGAATTGTGGAATTGAGCGCTAAACCTGTTAAAATTGCCATATTAACACATTCTTTATTTAAAACAGGCAAAACCCCCGGCAAGCCAAGAGTTATTGTACCGGTTTCCGTATTTGGCTCTTTTCCAAATTCACACCCTTCGCGTCCGAAAATTTTACTTTCTGTTTTTAATTGAGCATGAACCTCAAGACCAATCACCATTTCATATTTATCTTTATAATCCAACATTTTATCTCCTTGATTTTTTCTTAATTTTATCACAGAATATAAAACCCGTAAAATAATTTTAAACAAGTAGCAATTTTTTTTGTTAAAAGTTTTTTATTAATATATATAGGAGAAATTATGCAGCAAAGTTTCAATTCAAATATTCCATACCCAAATCAATCTTATGCACAAACTGCTCAAAGCCCAAATGCAGTAAGCATTAATATTTATTCGCCGCAAGCTTATGGAACGGCACAAAACACAAGTATGCCGAGCGGAAATTATTGCCCGATTTATAATCCTAATCAACAACAAGGAGCATTTTATTATCCTCCTAATTATAATAATAATTTCAACCCCTCTGCATTTGACAGTTCAAGAAATTTAGCAGACAATCCTATTGGTG
>CAPYQR010000163.1:302-3635 GCA_948742005.1 uncultured bacterium | reverse complement strand
AATTTGACAATTTAAATAAAAATTAGCAACTATTTTTTTTCAGGTTCTTTTAATGGCATGTAAACTCCTCTATAAACTCCGTAATACTAATTCTATCCATCACGGCTTAATTTGTTCACAAATTAGCCGTTTTTTTTATATTTTTTAAAATATTACAAAAATTAACAAACAAACTTTCAACACTCTTGCAAAAATAATATGTTTATAGTTTGATAGAATTAAGACAGTACAAAAACAAAAGGAATTTAATAAAGTGATTAAATTAAGACTTAAAAGATTAGGTTACAAAAAGAATCCAAGTTACAGAATAATTGCAATCGACAGCCGCTGTAAAAGAGAAGGTGCTCCTGTTGAGGAATTGGGATATTATAATCCTAAATCAAAAGAAATGAAATTAAATGTTGAAAGAGCACGTGTCAGACTTTCTCAAGGTGCTCAAGCAACGGAAACCGTTATGTATTTAATCAACAATGCCAATGAAGACGGAAGTTTAAATTATAAAAAATCCGAAAAAACAAAACTTTCTAAAAAAGCTCAAGCAAAATTAGAAGAAGAAAGAAAAGCTAAAGAAGAAGCAGCAGCGGCAGCCGCGCAAGAAGCGCAAGAAGCTCCTGCTGAGGCATAATTCTGTTTTATAAACAACTTTTAAAGAGCCTTGGTAAAATTAATTACTAAGGCTCTTTTTATTGGGGATTTTACCGTTTAATTAAAAGGATAATTAATAATGACACAAAAAACACTTAAAAAAATCAATATAAAACCTGCTGACCGTATTTTAAATCTTCCTAAATACATCTTTGCACAGCTTGCAGATTTAAAAAAACAAGCAATTAAAAAAGGGGTAGATGTAATTGATATGTCAATAGGTTCGCCTGATGGAGCTACACCTGAACCTGTTGTTCAAACGGCAATTGAAACCATTAAAAACCCTGCAAATCATGGTTATCCTGATTTCAGAGGAAAAATTGAATTAAGAAAAGCAATCTCTGATTGGATGAAGCGAAGATATGATGTTGAAATCAATTATGAAACACAAATTCAAACCCTAATCGGTGAGAAAGAAGGGCTTGCAAACATTGCCCTGACTTACACAAACCCCGGTGATACAAACATTATTCCCGACCCTTATTACCCTGTATTGTGCCGCGGAACATTGATTGCCGGAGGAGTGCCTTATTTTGTTAAATTAAAAGAAGAAAATAAATTTTTAATTGATTTAGATGACATCCCTATTGATGTGGCAAAACGCGCTAAGATGTTTTTTATTAATTATCCGAACAACCCGACAGGCGCTATTGCTCCAAAAAGTTTTTTGAAAGATATTGTTAATTTTTGCATAGAAAATGATATTTTGCTTATTTCCGACCTTGCTTACGGCGAAGTTTGTTTCGGAGATTATCGTCCGCATTCAATCTTTAGTATTGACGGGGCTTTTGATTGCGCTATGGAGTTTCATTCATTTTCCAAAACATTCAACATGGCAGGCTGGAGAAGCGGTTTTGCGGTTGGATGCGAAGAATTTATTTCAAATCTTTACGCTATGAAATCAAATATTGATTACGGAACATCTACAATTGTTCAAGACGCTTGCATTGAAGCTTTGACGATGGATGGAAAATATGTTAAAGAGATTATGGATAAATACGATGCGCGACGCGAATTTGTGGCAAAAAGCTTTAATGAACTTGGATTTTATGCACCCAGAAGCGAAGCTACTATGTATTTTTGGATTAAAATACCGAAAAACTTTAATTCATCAATGGAATTTTGCAAATATTTGCTTGAAAAAACAGGTGTTTTGATAACTCCCGGAAGTGCTTTCGGGAAAATGAGCGATGAGCGGTTCAGAGTTTCTTTGGTTCAGCCGATGGAAAGACTTGAAGAAGTTTTCAAACGCTTCAAACAAGCAGGAATTAAATACGAATAAATACAACAATCGTAGTTTGACATTCATTTAAAAATATTTTAGTATTCAAATGTACTACAAAAGAGCTTATAGGCTAAAGGAAGTTTTAATGAAAGATACTAAAGAAATTTTAACCTGCCCTGCATGCGGCGGTGTAATGACAAAAATAAGCGCCCGAGGGAGATTTTTTTATTGATGTTTGTCTTGATGGATGCGGTGGAATTTATTTTGATAACCGCGAATTGGAAAAATTTGATGAAAAATGTGAAAATATTGATTTCATTTTAGAAGCATTAAGCGGGAAAAATTTCAAAAAAATCTCGCAAAATGAAACCAGAATCTGTCCTGCTTGCAAAAGTAAAATGGTTAAAAACTTTGCAAGCGCAAGACATGAAATCGAAATTGATTCTTGTTATTCTTGCGGGGGTAAATTTCTAGATTGCGGCGAACTTGAAGCTTTAAGAAAACAATTTGATACAGACCAACAAAGAAGTGCCGATTTTCATCAAGACTTTATAAACCAATACTCTCAAGCGATTCTTGCAAACGAAAGAGAAACGCAAAGACTGGAAAAAGAACGTTTTATTTTTGGACATATTTTCAATGCACTATACAATGTCCGCAAATCTTCAAAGGACAAAAAACTTGAAAAAGACAGAAAAGACTTAAAAGAGATGGTTGATTTAATGAAAAAAACATATTAATTTTAACCAACTACTTTGATAAAACTTTTTTTGTTTTTAAATTAGAACAAACTCCGCAATTGTTACATTTTACTTCACAAGGAATTGTTGCTGTTGCGGATTTTGCTTTTTTAAATTCGTCAAGCAGCCAGCTTTTATTAACTCCATAGGATATAACATCCCAGGGCAAAATTTCATTTTCATCAAATTCTTTTGAAGCTTCTTTTTCAATATTTATATTTAATTTTTGAGAAATATTTTCATAAAGTTCAAAATTCAAATTTTCATCCCAGGATTCCAAATAAGCGCCGTTTTTATAAAGTTCATATATAAAATCACCTAATTTCTCATCTCCTCTTGAAATAAAGGATTCAAGGCGCGACATTTTTGAATTATGAAAATTAAATTTTACATTTTTTAATTTGGCTTTATCTTTTAAATCCCTTAAGAATTTAATCTTTTGCAAAATTTCTTCAACAGTATTTTGTCCTGCCCATTGAAAAGGCGTGTGTGGTTTTGGTACAAAAACAGAAATTGAACAAGTTATTTGAGGATATTTAAGCCCGTTTTCACGACACTTTAAATTAACAGCTTCAATCAATCTGACAATTCCTGCTAAATCATCAGGAGTTTCAAAAGGAAGCCCGATTACAAAATAATATTTAATTTTATTCCAGCCGTTTTTAATACATGAGATAGTAGCGTTAATTATTTGTTCTTGTGACAAATTTTTATTAATAATGT
>CAPYQR010000163.1:0-292 GCA_948742005.1 uncultured bacterium | reverse complement strand
GCGCAATTGTGATTGAAGCTTTTTTTTCATTTGAAGCTAAATTTGCCAATGAAAGAGAGAATTTATCCGCCCGCTGTGACGGGAGTGAAACATTTACGCCTGTTCCTTTAAAATGGCAGCTTAAATCTTTCAAAATTTCTTCAATTTGCCCATGGTCGTTAGACGAAAGGGATAGAAGAGAATATTCGTCATAACCTGTGTTTTTAACATATTCACATGCTAATTTTACAATATCTTCTTTTTTCCGCTCTCTAATCGGCAGGTTGATGTGCGAAGCCTGGCAAAATCGGCA
>CAPYQR010000162.1 GCA_948742005.1 uncultured bacterium | reverse complement strand
ATCCTGCATTGTTTTTTCAAATTCATCTTCGCTCATCTCGCTCAATTTGCCAACATCAGGCAATTTAGGTTCTTTTAGCTGCATAGATTCAGTATACAATCTAAAATTCTTAATTGCATTTCGTCCTGATTGAATTGAGTTGTAAAGCGAAGTAGTGTTTAACATAAAAATTCTAACCTTTATAATTTAACAGTTTTACAAAAACAAAAAAGGAAAAAAATTGCGCCAAAAAGTTAAATTATTAAAAAATGTTAATGAAATAACGCAAAAATATAAATTTTTTTTGTATTATTAACTTTTTGTACTAACATGAAAGCCATGAATAGCATTAGACGAAAACGAGTTTCAAAACGAGGTCCTAAAAAAGGAAGCATCTTCCTTTGTCTTTTTTCAATGGGAATTTCGGCATTTTTAGCAGCAATTGCAGCATTTAATATTTACCTTGCAAGTCTGCCTCCTATTTCAAATTTTGAAGATATAAAACCGAATCCCGTCACAACGGTTTATTCCTCAAACGGCGAAATAATCAAAACCTTTACAGCGTTTAAATTTGAAAAAGTGTCAATTGATAAAATCCCGCCTTACCTAAAACAGGCAATTATCGCAACCGAAGATAAAAACTTCTACCGCCACAGGGGCTTTGACACTATCGGTATGATTCGCTCCACTCTGACAAACATCGCCTCGGGTCAGGTTAAACAAGGTGCTTCCACAATCACCCAGCAATTAGCAAGGATTTTATTCCTTTCAAATGAAAGAACTTTTGACAGAAAAATCAAAGAATTAATAATCGCCCATAGAATTGAAAAAACAATTTCAAAAGATGAAATTTTAGAAATGTATCTAAATTCCGTTTATTTAGGTTCGGGTGTATATGGCGTTTCAAGTGCCGCTAAGACATTTTTTGACAAAGATTTATCCCAATTAACCCTTGCAGAACAAGCACTTATTGCAGGCTTGCCTCAAGCGCCTTCGATTTATTCTCCTTTTGCAAACAAAAAAGCGGGTTTAAAAAGAAGAAATCAAGTTTTAAAAAGAATGTACCGCAACAAATTTATTACACAGGAACAAATGGAAAAGGCTCAAAAAGAAGGGCTTAAATTATCAAATAAACCAAGAATTTATTCTTATAACAAAGCTCCTTATTTTATTGATTATGTTTTGAGCGAATTGAAAAAAATCGGTTTTGAAGAACAGGAAATTTCTCAAGGCGGATTAAAAATCTACACAACACTTGATTATAAAGCACAAAGTGCCGCACAAAATCTTGCCTTAACAAAAATGGCAAGTGCGGGTTTAAAAAAAGCAGATAATCAAATCGCGCTGTTTTCTTTTTCCCCAACAACAGGTAGAATTTATGCCTATATTGGCGGTAAAAACTACGAAGAAAGCCAGTATGACCATATTTCAAAAGCAATAAGACCGCCCGGTTCATCTTTTAAGCCTTTTGTTTACGCAACAGCGCTTCAACAAGGTGCAAGTATCGATGAAGCAATAGAAGATACACCCTTAACAATCGGCAGCTGGTCGCCCAAAAATTACGGCAAAAAATACCGCGGAAAATTAACCCTATGGCAAGCACTTGCAATTTCATCCAATGTTGCGGCTGTGCGCTTGATTAAAAAATCAGGAATTGATGCTGTTATTCAAACCGCCAGAGAGATGGGAATTACTACACCGTTATCAAACGATTTAACAATTTCCTTAGGTTCTAACGGTGTTAAGCTCTACGATATGGTTATTGCTTACGGAGCTTTTGCAAACGGTGGTTTTAAAGTCCGACCTTACAGTGTTGAAAGAGTTGAAAACTCTAGAGGAATAACGATTTATGAAAACTCCGGTCCAAAAATCATCAAAGTTATAAACCTTGAGACAGCTGCAGGAATGACTTACATGTTAAGAAAAGTTGTTGAAGTTGGAACGGGAAAAGCGGCAAATATCGCACAAAACGTAGCAGGAAAAACAGGGACAACAAATGATTACAGAGATGCTTGGTTTGTAGGCTACACGCCTGATGTTGTTACGGGAGTTTGGCTTGGAAACGACAACAATTCCAAACTGCCGGGAATTACAGGTGGAGCATTGCCTGCGAGAGTTTTTGCAGAATTTATGAAAGTTGCAACTCAAAATTTCCCAAAAAGTGTTTTCGACTATCCTAAGCTAAACGGTTCGTCTATTCCAAGCGGTTCAGTTATTGAAGGAGAAGCGGTCGAAACGGTTGATGAATCAGAAGAACGCGCTGCAGACAAAAAAGCAAAAGAAAGAGCGCCGATTCCAAAAACAAAACCAAAAGATGATGAATCTGAATTAAAACATCATAATCCGATTTTAAAACCCAAAAAACAATTTGATACATCAAAATCAAATTTAATTGAGTATGATGATGAAAAAACCCAAAACGAAGATGTGCCTCTTCCTGCAGAACAATAAATTAATAAATTGTAAATAAATTAAAAAAATAAATGCAAAAACTTGCATTTATTTTTTTAAACTTTAAAACTATCAAATTTATTACATCATCATACCGCCGTCAATTTCCAACACTTGACCCGTAATATAAGTTGAATCGAGCGCTAAAAATTTAACTGCAGATGCAATATCTTGAGGTTCACCCAGGCGTTTTAGGGGAATCAATTTTAACATTTCGTCAATATTAGTTAAATCTTTTGTCATATCTGTTGCAATAAACCCTGGAGCAACGGCATTAACCCTTATTCCGCGAGAACCTAATTCTTTTGCTAAAGATTTTGTAAAACCAATTAAACCTGCTTTTGCAGCAGAATAATTTGCTTGCCCCGCATTGCCATACAACCCTACAACACTTGTTGTATTAATTATCGCACCGCTTCTTTGTTTCATCATAATTTTTGATACCGGTTTTGTTACATAAAATGCACTGTTAAGATTTGTATTAATAACAGCCTGCCATTTATCTTCTGTCATTCTGATAAACAAATCGTCTCTTGTAATTCCTGCATTATTTACCAAAATATCAATTTTTCCATATTTTTCAACAATTTTAGCAATGTTTTCTTCAACTTCTGCGTTATTTGATACATCAAATTTAAAAGCCTCAGCCTTGACTCCTAATGCTTTAATATCATCAATTGTTTTTTGTGCAGCTTCTGTGTTTCCTGCATAATTAATAATAATATCGCATCCCGATTTTGCTAATTCAAGCGCAATTGCACGCCCGATTCCGCGCGAGCCACCCGTTATTAATGCTAATTTAGCTTGATTGTCACTCATTTTTTTCTCCTTAATTATACTTTTACCATCAATTCTTCAACAACCTGGTTCAAACTTTGCGAGTCTGATACGTTATAGGTTTTAATATCTGCTGAAATTTTACGATTCAAACCTGCTAAAACCTTGCCGTTTCCAAATTCGATAAATGTATCAACACCCATATCTATTGCTTTTTTAATGCTTTGAACCCACATAACCGAGGAATTAATCTGCTTTGGCATTTTTGCGATAAAATCCTGAGCTGATGTTGTAATTTCAGCATCAACATTTGTAATAACAGGAATTTTTGCATCATTAACTTGAATTGTTTTGACAAATTCTGCAAATCCCTCTTTAGCGCTATCCATCAACGCGGAATGAAAACCTCCTGAAACCGCAAGCGGAACAACTC
>CAPYQR010000161.1 GCA_948742005.1 uncultured bacterium | reverse complement strand
ATCTCAACCTGTCGCCAATGTTTAATTTTGCACCTTTAAGTTCAAATGAATTTTCGCTAAAATTAACGGCAATTCCGACAAATTCCCCAACGATATCATATTTTGAATACATTTCTTTTTTTCTTTGATTCAAGAAAAAGTCAGTAAAGCCTTTGTTAAAGTTTTTGTTGAGGTTCGGAGTGAAAGAGAGGATGCTTTTTCCGCTTGAAGCTCTTTTGATTCCTTTTTTTGCAACTAAATCGTTTGCGATTTGTGAAAAAATCGCGGTTGAATTTTTGACATGTTTTAAATCTTTTTCCCTGCCTGCAATTTTAAACGAATCAATTCCAAGGTCAAAAAGCCGTTCTATTTCTTTGTCGTAGGATAAAAATCTAAGGTTGAATAATCTGTCGTTTTCTCTGATTGTATTCCCATTGTTGTCTTTTAAAGTCCAGTTTCCCATGCACCGCTCGGGGCAAACACCGTGGTTTGAGGCGTTGTAGTGGGCAATTTTGTTTGTTTTGGTTTTGGCGAGATTTTCAGCATAAGCAAGGTAGCAATTACCGCTGTGAGCAACGCACAAAAATCCGTAGCAGAAAATTTCGAGTGGAATTTTGGTGTTTTTAGCTATTTCTTCGATTTCTTTATAGCTCAACTCCCGCGGCAGAACAATCCTGTCTACTCCACAATTTTCAAAAAATTCATAATCTTCTTTTTTGTAGCACATGGTGTTTGTACTTAGAGAAATGGGGATTTTGGGAATATCAAGTTCCAGAATGCCGATATCTTGTATAATTAATCCGTCAACTTCAATTTCGTATAATTTATTAATCAAATCTTGCGCTTTTTTAAGGTCATCTTCGCTATACAAAAGACAATTCAGCGGAACATAAACCCTTGCCCAGTATTTATGCGCAAATTCGACAGTTTTTTTTATATCTTCAAGCGTATTTCCGTGTTCATGTCTCAATGAAAACGCAGGCGCTCCCATATACAAAGCATCTGCCCCCGCCAAAATCGCCTGCTTGGCATATTCATAATTTTTTGCAGGTGATAATATTTCAATTGTTTTGTTTTTGCGCATGGGATGATTTTGTTTTCCTCAAAAAGTTCATACTGATATTTATATTATATTTCTAACTTTACCAACAGGCAAATTATTTACGGTTAATTTTCATTGTTCATAATTTCCCTATACTCGCTTGGGAACTCATCAATCGTTTTTGTGATAAATCTCGGTTCTTTTTCTGTGTTTAAATAATCCTCATATTCTTTTTTATGTTCATCCCTCCACTTCAAAAGCTCCTGTTTTTGCTTTTTTAACTCGAAATCAACATTTTCTTTAGTTAAAATGACATATAAATCTTCATCCTTATAAGGGGTGTTAAAAAGAGCAGCATAAACGTAATAGCCAAGGGTTTTAATGGGGTGAATTGAATCGATGTATAAATAATATCCTTTGTTTAAATTTGTGGATGTGAGTTTATTTATAATAGCAAAATCAATCAAAGAACCCGTTTGTTCGACAATATATTTTTTTAATTGAAATATAGCATCATTGTGCTGATTATAAAAATCAAGCTGTGCATAGACCGAAATTGGAATTGTGTAAATTTTAACATCTATGTTTCTTTTCTTTAAATTTTTGATAATCTCATAATAAAAATTTTTTCCTTTTTCAATATATTCTTCTTTTTCCGGAATATTGCTTTGAATTGGACCTTTTGTGTAAATAGTATATTTTTTTTGTCTTTTTTTATTAAAAATTTGTTCAAAACTATATTTTGTTGTACTTAAACCAAGAAAAATTTTGTGGATTTCTTTTAAATTTAATGAATTTCCTGTGAATTTTGCAATATTGTTTTCATTTTCTTTTTTGATTATAAAAAAATCTAATTGCAAAAGTGCAATTTTTGTTTCAGGATGCATATCAAGAAAATTAAACAAATATTTTTCCATATTTTCAATTGACATATATTCAAGTGAAATGTTTGCTATTTCATCATTAAAATCATCCAGCCCGAGATTTTTTCCTGCCGAGCCTCCTGGTGAAACATAGTTATATTTATAATTTTTATGTAATTTTATGGGAATGTAAGGAAAATCAATAATTTGCGGGGAAATAAATATTTTTCTTTTATTTTTAAATATATTGTATGGGTCGCAAATAAAATTAAATAATGCTGTTAATGTAAGAGCTGAAATGTAAAACAAAAGAAAAATATTGAGTTTTTTTAAATTCATCTGTACAAATTCTCAATCTCTTTTTCATACACTTTTGTAATCTTATTTCTTTTAACCTTTAAAGTATTTGTCAAAAGGTCGTTTTCAATTGTAAAATCGTCTTTAATAAAGAACAATTTTTTAACTTTTTCGTAATATTTAAAATCATTTTTTCTTTTTATTTTGTTGTTTACATGCTCCAGCATAAATTCGTTGAAATTTTTGTCTTTGTTGGGGTCTTTTGGGGTTTTATTGTTTGTTTCAAGCCAATTTGCATAAGCGTTTTTATTCAAAACAACAAGTGCGCTCAAATATGGCTTGCCATGACCGATTATTAAAAATTGGCTGATAAGCTCGGAATCCTTGACCTCGTTTTCTAATAAGGGTGCAAAAATATTGTACCCGTTTGATAAAACAATAACATCGTCATATCTTGTTAAAACCGTTAAATACCCCTCCTGATTGACAAAACCTAAATCCCCCGTATTCAGGCAATTTTCTTTTATTAAAGCCTTTTTTGTTGCTTGCGGGTTGTTGTAATATCCTTTGAGGATTTCAGGCCCTGTTAATGTTATAAGCCCTATTTCGCCTTTTGGGAGTTCTTTTTTTGTTTCGGGATCGATTATTTCAATTTTTGTCCCCTCGAAGGCAACTCCGACTGTGTAAGGGTATTTTAATTGTGTTTCGTAATTGTTGCTGACGGCTAAACCTGTTGTTTCGGTCAAACCGTAATGTTGAATAAGAGATATATTTAAAATTCTGAAATAATCCTCCAAGGCTGGTGCTAAGTGGGCAGAACCTACAAATAAAACGGTTTTATCATCAAAAAGATGATTTCTGACTTTTTTAAAAATAAGTTTATCTAAGATTTTTTTAATGCTCTCGTTAATTTTTGATTTATTTTCGTGGTTTTGAATTTCGCATTTTAAAATATCTTTTGAAATTTTAAGCGCAAGTTTGTAAAGGATTTTAAACAAAAAACCGCACGAATTAATATAGTCATTAAATTTTTGGAGCATTGTCTGCAGAATTTTTGGTGCACAATGAAGATAATCGGGGCGGTATTTTTCAATAACTTCCCAAAAGTCGGAATATTGCGTATAAATTAATCTGCAGCCTTTTGAAAAACAAAGCAGGTTGAAACATTTGCCTCCTGCAGAAGAAAGCGGAAAAGTTACAACAAAAGTTCCTCTTTCTTTAATTTTGCAAAATTTCTGTAATTCTTCAACAACATAACTCATTCCGTCATTGGGAAGCATTGCGCCTTTTGGGTTTGAAGAAGTTCCTGAAGTATAGTTTATATAGGCAATGTTTTGTCCAACATCTGAAATGTCGGCGAATTCTTCTTTGAATGAAAGATTGTTTTTTAGATTTTGATATTTTTCCAAAACTGTGCTGAATTTTATTATTTTTTGATGATTAAAAGTTTGTTTTTCGGAATTATTATCTAAAT
>CAPYQR010000160.1 GCA_948742005.1 uncultured bacterium | reverse complement strand
AATCAATATGTCCCATTCTGCCGACAAAATTCCTGTTTGTCGTTGAAACACAGACTTCCCCATCGGCAAGAATTCCGCAATGTCCTCCAAGGCAAGGGCCGCAGGTCGGGGTTGAAATTGCGCCGTTTGCTTCAATTATTGTTTGATAATATCCAAGTTCAATTGATTTTAAAACAATGTCTTGTGTGGCAGGAAAAACAATTAAACGCACATCAGGATGAACTTTTCTTCCTTTGAGGATTTGTGCTGTCATTTTAATGTCTTCCAGTCTGCCGTTTGTACAGCTTCCGATTACAACCTGATTAATTTTAATATTGTCTTTTATTGCTTCTTTAATTGTGTGTGTATTTTCGGGCAAATGCGGATAAGCAACAACAGGCTCGATTTTTGAAGCATCAATTTCAATAATTTGTTCATATTTCGCGTCCTCATCGCTTTTTAAAATCAAAGGTTCGCGCAAAGAGCGGTTTTTGAGATATTCAATTGTGATTTCATCAGGCTCAATTATTCCGTTTTTTGCTCCTGCTTCAATCGCCATATTACAAAGGGTAAAACGTTGATCCATTGACATTGTCTTAAAAGTTGAACCGCAAAATTCCAATGTTTTATACAAAGCTCCTGCAACGCCGATTTTGCCAATCAGATGCAAAATTAAATCTTTTGATGTTACATATTTTTGAAATTCACCCTCAACAATTACTTTAATTGTTTCAGGCACTTTTAACCAGGTGACACCTGATGCCATTGTGCATCCAAGGTCGGTCGAACCGACACCTGTTGAAAAAGCCCCCAGAGCTCCGTATGTACATGTGTGCGAATCAGCGCCTATTATCAAATCTCCCGCGGTCACAATTCCTTTTTCGGGCAAAAGAGCATGTTCAATACCCATTGTTCCGACATCAAATTTGTGTTGAAGATTTTGTTTTTTTGTAAATTCTCTTAAAATTTTTGCCTGAATTGCTGATTTTATGTCTTTATTTGGCACAAAATGATCCGGAACAAGAACAACTCTTGAATTATCGAAAACTTTTTCAACGCCCGTTTTTTCAAAAACTTCAATTGCTAAAGGCCCTGTTATATCGTTTGCAAGAGTAATATCAACGCGCGCTTCAATAAGCTCGTTTGGTTCTACGTAGTCTTTGTTTGAATGATGTGCAAAAATTTTTTGCGTTATTGTCATTGGTTTAGACATTTTATTTTCCCTGTTTTGCTTTGATGTCAAGGATATTGTTGTGCCCTATTACATACATCGCACAGGTTTTTGAACTTGTAATATACCAGGCACAATGTTCCTGTGTGCAGATTTTTAAATCATGCGCCCCTGCTGATAATAAAGGGCAAAAGGGGATTCTTTTTTTGTTAATAATTGGTTGTTGTTCGCTCATAATTTTATACCTTAGTTTCTAATTCCATACCTTGTTTGATGAGATTGCATTTTGTTTCATCACATCTTTTTTCTTCTGCTTTGTATATTTTTGTTCTGTTTATAACTTCGTCAAAATCAATTTTGTGTGCATCAAAATCAGGGCCGTCGACACAGGCAAATTTAACTTTACCGTCAACCGTTAATCTGCATGCTCCGCACATTCCTGTTCCGTCAACCATAATCGGGTTCATAGAAGCTTCCGTTTTGATTCCATACGGACGTGTCAGCTCGGCAACTGCTCTCATCATCGGCATTGGTCCTACTGCGATAACATAGTCAACTTTTGATGAATCGATTATTTCTTTTGCAACATTTGTAGTAAAGCCTTTGATTCCGTAACTTCCGTCATCGGTTGTGATGTAGAGTTTTGAGCAGGCTGATTTCATTTTTTCTTCCCAGAAAATTAAATCTTTCGTTCTTGCGCCCATAACCATGTGAACTTCATTTCCTGCATCTTTAAAAGCTTTTGCAATTAAATAGCAAGGCGCTGCACCATATCCGCCCGCAACACAGATTACTCTGCCATAGTTTTCAATGTGTGTCGGAACTCCTAAAGGGCCTACAATATCTTCAATATAATCACCAACATTCAAAGATGCAAGTTTTTTTGTGGTATAGCCGACTGCCATATAGACAATTGTTAAAACTTCATTTTCTCTATCATAATCAGCAATTGTTAAAGGAATTCTTTCGGAATTTTTATCTGTTCTTAAAATGATAAACTGTCCCGCTTTAGCGTTTTTGGTAATAAAGGGAGCTTTTACTCTTATTTCATACTGATTGGCACAAAGTTCTTTTTTATATAAAATTTCATATCCCATTTAAGATTCCTCCAATATTGTTTAAAAATATAATATAGCAAAAAAAACATAATGTCATTTTGTAAACGAAAATTTAATATTTTATTTTGTTTTGTTATATTATAATTTTTAAATGAGTATAGATAAAATTATAAGCTTTATTAAAAAAGAATTCAAAGACTTTTTAAAAGGAGAAGTTTATGTTTTTTCTTTTATTATAATTTTTGTTTTTATTTTATCGTTGATTTCAAAAAGTTCTGTTGTTTCAATAATTTCTGCTCTTTGCGGAATCACTTATACGATTTTTGCCGGAAAAGGAAAAGTAATTTGTTATTTTATCGGAATGATTGGAACTTTTTGTTATTGTTATTTGGCTTTTAAAAATGCTTTTTGGGGAAATTTGGCGCTTTATGGATTATATTATTTTCCGATGGAAATAATAGGAATTTTTAAATGGCTTTCACATTATAAAAAAGATAAAAATGAAATCATTAAAACAAGACTGGATTTTAGAGAAAAAGTTTTAATTTATCCTTTGATTTTAATTTTTTGTTTTTTGTCGTTTTATCTGTTAAATTTAATTAATTCAAAAAATCCTTATCTTGATTCTGTTACTCTTGTTTTGTCCATTTTTGCGCAATATTTAACAGTTAAAAGGTGTGTTGAACAGTGGTATTTTTGGAGTTTTGTTAATTTATTGTCTTTTGTTATGTGGTTTTTGGCGTTTTTGGGTGGAGAGCGTTGTTTTGCAACGGTTTTAATGTGGGGTGTTTATTTTATTTTGGGAATATATTTTCTTGTGGTTTGGAGAAAAGATTTAAAGCAAAAGAATTGCTAAATCGTTTTCTTTTGCAAAATTTAAAGCGCTTTTTGGAACTTCGCGAAGATTTTGTGCTTTTGCA
Source organism: uncultured bacterium (assembly GCA_948742005.1). Classification (GTDB taxonomy): domain Bacteria; phylum Cyanobacteriota; class Vampirovibrionia; order Gastranaerophilales; family Gastranaerophilaceae; genus RUG14156. The sequence goes on along the minus strand of CAPYQR010000160.1, from coordinate 530 downwards.
ACAACTGCATTTATTTTTGGAACATATCCGACAATCTCGTTCCAATCTAACTCTTTTTTATCAATTATTGAATCTTGAACCTGTTTTAAAATTTCTTTAAGTTCAGCACCCTTAAACTTTATGTTTTCGTTAAAAATATATTCTTTATTATCGTGAAATTGTTCTAAGTTTGTTTTTTTTGGCAATATTTTTTCTGTAAAAATTTGCAAATTCAATATCCGCTATTGAATCTTTGTCAATATTTGCGTATTTTAGAAATTGATCTTTGAAAAAAGTTCTGTAATTTTTGTCATTGTGTAATAATTGAGCAATATTTGAAAAGCCTTTTTCGACACCTGATGTTTGATTTGAAGGTGACATGGTTATTATATTTGTATTGATGTTTGATAATAAAACGCCGCATGAATCCATAAAAGTTTTTTTATAACAAGGTGTTATTAAAGATTGCGACAATACTCCTTTATTAATTGAACTTGAAAGGCTTTTTACCGCTTCAAAATTTCCTTGAGCTGCTCCTTTTTCATTCATCA
>CAPYQR010000159.1 GCA_948742005.1 uncultured bacterium | reverse complement strand
TTTTGTTATAAACAAATTTTTCAACAAATTCCATGTAAAAATCTTCAACTTTATCTTCAATGCTCGGAGGATATTATGTTAATGATTTTAATAAATATGGCAGAGTCTTTAAGGTTCAAATGCAGGCTCAAAGCAAATTTCGCAATAAAGCACAGGATTTGTCGGGAATTTATGTTAAAAATAAAAACGGGGTAATGGTTCCTGTTTTATCTATGGTTAAATTAACCCAAAGCATCGGCACTGCCTCAATTACAAGATATAACATGTATGATTCCGTTCAAATTCAAGGTCAGCAATCAGCAGGAAAATCAACAGGAGATGCGATGAAAGCTATGGAAAATGTTGCAAAAAGCGTTCTTCCATCCGATATGTCTTTTGATTGGTCGGGAACTTCCGCCCAAGAACGCGAAGCTTCGGGACAAACCGTTGTAATAGTTATTATGGCGCTTGTTTTTGTTTATCTTTTCCTTGTTGCGCTGTATGAAAGCTATACAATTCCAATAGCTGTTTTGTTGATTTCTCCTGTTGCATGTTTGGGTGCGTTGATTTTTCAAATGATGATTAACCAATCATTTGATATTTATTCACAGGTTGGAATGATAACCTTGATAGGACTGGCTGCAAAACAAGCAATATTGATTGTTGAATTTGCAAAAGAAGAACATGAAAAAGGCGGTTTAGATATTAAAAAAGCTGCGCTAAAAGCTGCAAAATTAAGATTTAGAGCAATTATGATGACAGAACTGGCATTCATTATAGGTGTTATGCCGATGCTTTTTGCAGTTGGTGCAGGTGCAAATTCAAGAATTTCGGTAGGTTCTACTGTTTTTGGCGGAATGATTGCAGCAGCCACAATCGGCGCTTGCTTAACCCCTGCTTTTTATGTAATTGTTCAGGAATTTGTTGATAAATTCCCCAAAAAAGAAATAACGCAAAAAGATTTGGAGTATTAATATGAACAAAAAACAAATTATAAATCTTCTGTTGATAATTTCTCTTTTGTTAAATATAACAAACGCAAATGCTTTCAATTTGTCTGAAAAAATTCCGCTAAAACGTACAAATGGCGAAATCAATAATAATCCAAAAAAAGAAAAAAAGACAAAAGCCAAAAAAGAAAAAATTGGCAAAAAAGATTCAAAAACAAATATTCAAATAATCAAACCCGAAAAAACAAAAAAAATTAATTTTAAAAAAGAATTAAAGAAAAACACTCAAAACACCCAAACAAAACAAGAAACTTCAATTGAAGCACAGGGAATGTATGAAACAAAATTTCCCGCCATCAAAAGCCAAATTGAATACAGCCAAGAGTTAAAAGAAGTTTCATTGAACGATTGTATTAAACTTGCACTCAATAATCATCCCTTGATTATGTCAGCCTTAAGCAACAGCGAAATTTATAAAACAAAAATCGCACAAGCCTGGGCAAATTATTTTCCTACAATTGGTGCAGGCGTGAGTTATTCAAGAAACGATCCTTTAAGTACAATGAAAACAGGCGCTGTTTATAGTGATATGATGAACAGGCGTTACAATATGTATTACGCTCCTACATTGAGCGCTAATATGCTTCTTTTTGACTTTGGAAAAACAAAAGCAAGTGCCGATATGGCAAAAAGAAATTATGAATCAAGCAGGTTTGATGCTGAAATGAGTATCGAACAGGTAATTTATAATGTAAAATGTGCATATTATAATGTCTTATTTGCCCTGGCGCAAAAAATCGTTTATGAAGATACGGTAAAAGATTATGAATTGCAATTAAAACAAGCTGATGCGTTTTTTAAAATCGGGAAAAAAGCAAAAATCGACGTTACAACTGCGGAATATAACCTTGGAAACGCAAGAGTTAATTTAATTAAAGCTAAAAATACACTGGAGCTTGCCCTTGTGCAACTGGCAAATTCAATCGGAATTCCTCAAATGGAATCGGTTAATTTGACAGATGAATTAAATACAAAAGCTTATGATGTTAATTTTGACGAATTAATTAAAGCAGCTAAAGAATCTCGCCCCTCTTTGCTTTCAGCAAAAAAAAGAATGGATGCGGCAGAACTTGGCTTAAGAAGCGCAAAGCGTGAATACAGTCCGAATATTGACGTTTTTGCATCTTATAATCGCGGCGGTTCGCAAATTGACCTTGATTATGGTTATCAAGCAGGAGTACAGCTAAATTACAGCAACCTAAATCTTCTTGCAATCAAAAAACGCGTAGATGAAGCACGTGCAACCTACAAAAAATACGTCGCAGATTACGAACTTGAAGATCAAAACGTATATCTTGAAGTAAAAAGTGCATACATTAACCTCCTAAATTCCCATGACAGCTTCCTTGTTGCAAAATTAGCACTTCAACGCGCAAAAGAACAACAATATCAAGCATACAGAAGATATCAAGTAGGTTTAGGAAACGCAATTGAATTTAAAGATGCCGAAAACACCTACCTAAATGCCCAACTAAACTATTATTCAAACCTTTTAGACTACAACATAAATGCCGCCGAACTCGAACGAGTAGTCGGCGCTCCAATTAAAGAAACAACAGTGGATTTGTAAAAAATAGCCGATAAAACATATATAGCTTATTTAATTTTACTTATTTTATTGAGAAATAATTCATTAAATAATATAATATCTCTATGAAAGAATTAAGAAAAAAAATTTTAGGGAAGAATATTAAGATTCAGAGAATAAACAAAGGTGTTACGCAAACTATGCTTGCACGCGATACTGGGATTAGTGAGGCTTCTATAAGTTTAATTGAAAGAGGCGGGCAGATTCCTTCTGTTTTTGCTGTTTATGATATTGCTAAAGCATTAGAGGTTGATTTTTGTGAATTTTTTAAAGGGATGGATTAGTAATCAGGGTATTTATAAATTAAATTGTTGCGTTTTGTTTATATTATTGTATAATTAAAAAAAAGAGGTAAAGAGATGGAATTACAAGGAAACATACATTCTATCGAATCCTGCGGAACTGTTGATGGACCTGGAATACGATTTGTAGTATTCTTTCAAGGCTGCCCTATGAGGTGTCAATATTGTCATAATCCTGACAGTTGGGATTTTAATGTAAACAAAAAAATGACGGTTGATGAGATTTTGGCACGATATGACGGTGTTAAAGAGTTTCTAAAAAATGGCGGCTTGACAGCAACGGGCGGCGAGCCAATGGCGCAATTGCCTTTTTTGGTTGAATTGTTTAAAAAGGCTAAAGCAAAAAATATCCACACAACGCTTGATACTTCGGGTGTGACTTTTGATATAAATAATACAAAAATAGTTGATGAATTGTTAAAGTATACAGATTTGGTAATGCTTGATATAAAACATATTGATAATAATGTTCATATTAAATTAACAGGACATCCTAATGTAAATATTTTAAATTTTGCTAAATATTTATCAGATAAAAAGATTCCGGTTTGGATTAGACATGTTGTTGTTCCCGGGATTACTTACAATAAAGCCTATCTTAAAAAATTGGGTGAATTTCTGTCAACTTTAAATAATATTCAAGCACTTGATGTCTTGCCTTATCATGATATGGCTGTGCCAAAATATGAAAATTTAAAAAAACCATATCCCTTAAAAGGCATTCCTCCTTTGACAAAAGAGCAAGCGCTTGAATCCAGAAATATAATTCTTGAGGCGATGAGAAATGCCAGAATGAACCAAGGATAAAATTGAACAAAATAAATATTAAAAAATAATCGGCTGATAAAATTAAATTATC
>CAPYQR010000158.1 GCA_948742005.1 uncultured bacterium | reverse complement strand
GTCTAAAGAATCTGTATTTTGATTCAGGGCGCTCTGCGTAGCTGACAGACAACAAAGCATCTGAATCAGGCAGAGAAAAGGCATCGAACTTTGCAAGCTGGTTTGAAAAATCAAGCCCGTGGGCAAAAAACTTTATGTTTCCCGTGTTAACTTTTTCGCCTGTTGGTGTTGTTGTGATTATTCCTTTTGAGGTTGTACCTTTTTTGAAGCCTATTTTTTCAAAATCTTCCACTTCATTATATTTAATTACAACAAGACCGTTTTCATCCTTATAAACCCCTTTGATATCAGTTGAACCGTCAGGGTAAACTTTTTTGATAGCTTTTTCGATTTCATCTGCTTTCGGGAATTTTGTAACGGGCAAAAGGGGCTGTGATTTTCTAAGTTCATTGATGTAACCTTTTATTGTATTGTTTTCAATCGTATCTGAATCGCGCCCTGTGTAGATTTTCATTTTTTCTTCTTTGGAATCGTAAAATGAATCGTCTTTTTTAACGGCTTTTAAATCGGCCTGTGTAAAGATTAGCGACATGTCGAATAAATTGTCTAATCTTAAATCATAAGCACAGGATTTAAGCTTTTCTTTTAATTCTTCGCTGTCTTTTGCTCTGTTAACGTTTTGCAGCCAGCTGTGGTGTTTTATTAAGGTGTAGAGTTTTATTTGTTCTTCTTTGTCTAAATTGAATTTTTTTGCAATAAAAAATGAATCAAAACTTCCCTCATCATTATGAGTAACATCAAAACAAGCTTCTCGCTTGGTTATATCATGTAAAAGAGAGGATAGAAGAATTATTTTTTTATCGGAATCGTTCAAATTTTCAAACTCGGGGTTTTGTGCTATTTTTTGCATCACTTTTAAGCTGTGTTTAAAAACATCAAATTCATGCGCTCCTTTTGTGTTTTCCATGCCTGCCTGGGGTTTATCAATTTGAACTCTTAATTCAGGAAGCGCTTTAACTATTTTATTCAACAAAGGTTCTAAATTTTTATTATTTGAAATGATTTTATTGTTTTTTGAAAATTTAACAACAAAAGGTCTTAAGCTTTCAACGACTTTTTTTGTATTTTCATTGTTAATTTGAGCAAGTTTTTTGCCGTTGTTTAAATTTATCGGATAGCCTGAAATTGCAAAGCCTGTTTTTGTTTTGTTGTTTTTATACAACTCAAAACCAAAATAATCATAGACTTTTTGCCTTTCGGATTTTGAAAGATTTTTCACTTCTCTTAAAACATCTTTAATAAAATCGTCTTTTGGATATTCTTGTTTTATTTCAATTTTATTAAATTCTTCATCAGGTATTTTTGATATGGAATCTGCAAAATTAAATAAGCTTGAATTAAATTCCCATATTTCATCTTTGTTTAATTCATTAACCTCAAAACCTAATGATTTTACTATTTGCGGCAGTAATGTGCAATATTGTTCTTGATTTTGTGGCAAAAGCGGGAAATTATTTTTGGTTTCTTCTGTTAAATTAAACAAGTTTTCATTCGCCGATATTAATTTTCTTAAAAAATTTCTTTTGGCATAAATCGGAATTTCATTAATATTATCCTTTTTGTAAGCATCGATAAAATTAACATAAATTTTTAATTCCTCGTTATCCAGTTTTGCAATTTTTTCTCTGCCGTAAATGTTAAGCGCTTTTTTATAATCCCTGTAATCAATTTTTTCATCTAAAATCGCAGCAAGCGCCTGCGGGGTGAGCTCAAGTTTTTTAGCATTTAAAACAAGGTTCTCGACTTTGTCATAATTATCAGGGAAAAGATATTGCAAGCTTTCTATAAGACAAGTCTTATCGACATTTTCGTTTTGTTCCATTTTTTCATAAAAAGCCATTCTTTCTTTAGCAAGGCTTTCATCATAATATCCGATAAAATTATAACAATTCAGCGATTTTGCTATTTTATCGTTGGGAAAATCTTTATCTTTAATTAATTTTTTAATATAATCCCTGTTTGCACCATTATATATTTTTAATAAATCAACAAGAGAATTTTTATCAAATTCTTTTGAATCTTTATATTTATCGTAAAGTTCTTCTGTTTCTTCGGGCAGATAGCTTGCTGCAACAGCATAGACAGAGGAATTTGGAATATCTTTATCATTGATTAATTTTTCAATCAGGCTTAAATTTTCTTTTTTTGCTGTAGATATAATATCAGCCAGGTCTTCTCCATCAATTTCGGGATTATTTTTTAATTTTTTGTATAATTCCTGTCTTGTTTTTAATATTTCTTCTCTTTCCTCGGGATATCTTAAATCACTGCTGTAAATATTAATCATTGAAGAAACTTTATTAAAAGGTACTTTTTTATCCTCAATAATTTCATCCGCTAAATCAGCATTCCAAACATCGTAATTTTTTAATAATTCCGAATTTATAAAACCTGTTTCTTCTTTCATTTTTTGCAAAAGTTCAAGTCTTTTATCAAAAATTTCTTTTTGAACCTTGGGCATTGTGGAAATATATCCACACCTTAAAATATCTTCAATAGAACATATTGAATCTTTATCATTTTCCTTTAATAAAGCTATTGCTAGGTCACAATTTTCAAGGTTTACTTTTTTTAAAACATTAACCAAAAGTTCGGGGAAAATATTGCTGTTTTGTTTAAATTCTTCAATAATTTCAAGTTTTTTGGAATCTATTTGTTCTTGAATTGAATTTTCATAATGTCTGATTCTGACAATATCCGAAATGTCATCTAAAGTTATTTCTTTTATGTTTAAAAGTTCATTAATTACTTTTTCGTTTGAATAATCTGTGTATTTTAAAATATCATTTACCGAAGAAAAATAAGAATAGTCCTGTATATTTTTATTTTCATTAGCTAAAAATCTGTTAAGGATATTTAATCTTGCAGCGAATATTTTCTTTTTCTTGTCAGGAGTTACATTTTTAGCATCAAAAACGTCTTCGTTGTAGTTCATCTCATCTGTATTCAACAAATATTTTCGGGCAAATTCTTTATTTTCAGAAGTAACAAAAGGCATTATGCTTCCTAAACGCCACCAGGACACATCTTTTTTTTCTTTCAACACTTCCTGTATCACGGGGAAATTATCAAAATTTAAATCATCAAGCGATTCCGCCAGGTATCTTTTTGTTGTTTCGCAATCCTTGCCATCGATTTCAAGTTTGACAATTCTATCAAAAATCTTTCCTTTTTCGATTGTTTTTTTGATTACTTCTTCTTTGTTTTCTTCGTTTTTATCCAAGCGAAAAGATTTTGAAAAAAAGTCTTCTTTAGTGCTGCAATAAACCCATTTTGCATTAAGCAGAGAAGCGAAAAATTCTGCATTTTCGGCAACAACAATTTTCGACATTGGTTTTATAAACTTTTCAAAATCATATAAATTTTCTTCTTCTTTTGCTTTGTTATAAATATAAGCCACACAGGAGGCGTTTTTATCATCAACATTATCAAAAATATCAAAATAATATTCAGAAATCCGCCCGTCTTTTTTGACAAGTTCTAAAAATTCTTCTTTTGAATATTCAGGAAACTCAGGTTTTTTACCCTTAAAATTAACCATACTCCTGCCAAGAGCCTCTAAGGGATGATTAAGATTTTGATAATCGATTTCGTGTTGAAATTTGTTATCAAATTTATTTAAAGATTTGTTTTGAGATAACTTCAAATCTCCTGAATTAGAATTTTTATTAATTTTGTTGAATTCCATAAAATCCTAACATTTCAACCTTTAACATTAAATTATTCGGCATTAAATTA